>JBJOLA010000095.1:0-17599 GCA_046045815.1 Pseudomonadota bacterium | reverse complement strand
TTCCTCGCCGCAATCATTCTCACTGGGGCGGTTTGGCTCTCCGTTGTGTATAGGGGGCTTTGATAATGGGCAGTGGAACAGGATTGGGCCAAGTGCGCGGCCTGGGTTCGGCTAAGCACGGATCTGGCCATTGGTGGATGCAGCGCGTAACGGCGATGGGCAATCTTTTGCTGGTCAGCTGGTTCATCATTTCGCTTTTGCGGGTTCCGGTCACCGATTTTGATGCGGTGCGTGCCTGGCTCTCTGCCCCGCTCACTGCCGTGCCGCTGGCGCTGTTGGTGATCAATGTCTTTTGGCATTTCCGCCTTGGGCTTCAGGTGGTGATTGAGGATTATGTCCACGGCGGTATGCGCGTGGTCACGATGGGCCTCCTCCATCTTTGGACTTTTGGCGCGGGCGGGTTTGCTCTGTTCGCCATCTTAAAAATCGCATTCACAGGGGCTCCCCATGCCTGATACCTACAAGATCATCGATCACACCTATGACACCGTGGTTGTCGGCGCGGGAGGATCGGGCCTGCGCGCAACGATGGGCAGCGCCGAGGCGGGCCTTAAAACTGCCTGCATCACCAAGGTCTTCCCGACCCGATCTCATACCGTCGCGGCACAAGGCGGGATCGCGGCGTCGCTCGGCAATAATTCGCCTGATCACTGGACGTGGCATATGTTTGACACCGTCAAGGGCAGCGATTGGCTCGGCGATCAAGACGCGATTGAATATCTTGTGCGTGAAGCCCCCGCCGCCGTTTACGAACTTGAACATGCCGGTGTGCCCTTTAGCCGGAATGCTGACGGCACGATTTATCAGCGGCCGTTTGGCGGCCATATGCAAAATATGGGCGCAGGCCCGCCTGTACAGCGTACTGCCGCAGCGGCAGACCGCACCGGTCATGCGATGCTCCACGCACTGTATCAACAGAGCCTCAAATATGACGCCGATTTCTTTATCGAATATTTCGCGCTCGACCTGATTATGGAGAACGGAGAATGCCGGGGTGTGATCGCTCTGTGCATGGAGGATGGGAGCATCCACCGTTTCCGCAGCCATGCCGTCGTCCTCGCGACCGGCGGCTATGGCCGCACTTATTTCACCGCAACGTCAGCGCATACGTGCACGGGTGATGGCGGCGGGATGGTGCTCCGTGCGGGGCTCCCGCTCCAAGATATGGAGTTTGTCCAGTTCCACCCGACTGGCATCTACGGCCCCGGAGTGCTCATCACAGAGGGCGCGCGCGGCGAAGGTGGGTATCTGACCAATAGTGAAGGGGAGCGCTTCATGGAGCGTTATGCCCCTTCTGCGAAAGATTTGGCGAGCCGGGACGTCGTCTCGCGGTCAATGGCCGTCGAAATTCGCGAAGGGCGCGGCGTTGGCCCACATAAGGATCATCTCTACCTCCACCTTGATCATATCGATCCAAAAATCCTTGCAGAACGGCTTCCCGGTATTACCGAAACCGGCAAAGTGTTCGCCAATGTTGATCTCACCCGGCAGCCGCTGCCGGTCTGCCCGACGGTCCATTATAATATGGGCGGCATTCCCTGCAATTATCACGGTCAGGTCGTCACCAAGAAGGGCAAGGATGATGATGCGATTGTGCCCGGCCTCTATGCAGTGGGCGAAGCGGCCTGCGTTTCGGTGCACGGGGCGAACCGGCTCGGATCAAACTCGTTGATTGACCTTGTCGTCTTTGGGCGGGCAACCGGTCTCCACCTGAAGGAAAATCTCAAGCCCGGCACCGCGCACAAGGCGCTCCCTGCGGATGCCGCTGAATTGGCGTTGGCGCGCCTCGACAAATTCCGCAACGCGAGTGGCAGCACACCAACGGCGGAAATTCGTCTCGACATGCAGCGGACGATGCAAAAACATTGTGCCGTGTTCCGCGATACGGCGCTTTTGAACGAGGGCGTCGAACATATGCACGCTGTCAACAAGCGCCTCGCCGATGTGAGTGTGACCGACCGCAGCTTGATCTGGAACACCGACCTTATCGAAACGCTCGAACTCGACAATCTCATGAGTCAGGCCGTGTGCACGATGGAATCCGCCGCCAACCGCAAGGAAAGCCGCGGTGCCCACGCGCACGAAGACTTTCCAAAGCGCGATGACAAGAATTGGATGAAGCATACAATCAGCTGGTTCGAGGGCTGGGGCGGCTCCGGCGGTAAGGTCAAAATCGATTACCGCGCCGTCCACGAATATACACTGACCGACGAGGCTGAATATATCAAACCAAAGGCGCGGGTGTATTGAGGAACATCAGGGGCGTCTGCACATCGAGACAAATATGAATTTGCTCGAACACCCAAATGCGTGCTCCTCTTTATTCAGTCGAAAAAGCGGGAAAACGGAATAACGTCGGCTTCGTTGTATTTGCCCTTGAAATCATCCGGATGAATAAATTCATCCGAAAACCAGGGATATTTTTTGGGGTCAAAAGACTCGCGTAGCCAATTGATCGTTTTGCGAATGGGTTGGGAAAGCCTGAGCGAAGGATCATAAGACAACCAGAGGTCGAATTTCAACTGTACCGGCAAATCAAGTGGCTTGACCCTGTGTGAGACGGCGCATGCATATGTCGGCAATGCGCCGATCCCACCGCCATTCGCAACCGCCCAGTATAACGAATAGCTCGTGTTGACCTTCACGATTGGGAGCCTCGAAGATGCTTCCTTACCTATGAAAAGTTCAATTGCTTCGGCGCTCAGCCCTGCGGCCTCATGGACAACAAGCTTGTGTGATTGCGCCTCATTAATAGACGTGGGGTAGCCGAATTTTCGAAGATATTCATCGGACGCGTACAACATGAAATGGAGCGTCGCGAGTTTGCTCACGATAGCATTGTTGTCGGTAGGTCGAGAAAAGCTGACGCAAAGATCGTTGTTCGAACCATGAATCCGGTTCTGATCAAAGTCGTTGCGGAGTGATACCGTCAGCTCAGGCAGCAACTCTTGCAGCTGCATCAAACGCGGGGTGAGCCAAAATTCTCCAAGACCAGCGGAGCATCCGATCCTAACTTCACCCGCTGTTCCGAGGTTATTGTTGCCTTCGCCGGTGGGCAATTGTGAACGCAGCGATTGCATTTCCAATGAAAACTCCAGAATCTTGACTCCTGCTGCCGTCATTGCGATGCCTTCGCGCGACCTCACGAAGAGTGTGGAGCCAAGCGTCGCTTCAAGTCGATCAACCTTATTACGCACTGTATTGACAGAAATGCAGAGTTTGGTTGCCGCTTCCCGAAGACTTCGCGACGCTGCTACCACCTTGAAAACGTTGAGATCATCTAGGCGGACAAGATCAAATTTAGCATTTGAAAGCGGCAATATTTTCAATTGAACACCCCGTTCACTTATTTGCATCGCGGCGGTTTTCTCATCCGTTGCTAGAATCAGATGTGAGAAAACCATAAGTCTTGGTTAACTCAATTTGAGGGAAGCAACAATGCAATACGAGACCAAGCTGAACGGAGCCGCGAGTTTTCGGAACATCGCCTTCACCGTCAAAGTTCAACGATGCCTTGATCGTGCATTAAAACTGGATCTCAAGTTCTCACCGGCCACCCTTTCTGACACCAAGAAGTTCTTGGCAAATGCCCGCGCGGAGATGCAAATCGCCTCCGATGATATAGTCGCAGCGATGTTGCACAAAAATTCCGATATTTTGCGTGTCGCGACGTCTGATGGCGGAAAGGGAGAGGCGCTGGGGATTTTTGCCTATCTTCCCCTCAATCATGAAGGACTTGAGGCGCTGATCACGGGCGAACTTCAAGGGTTAAACCCTAAACCAGAATGGATTTGTGCGCCAGGTGTCGAGCCAGAAGCGATCTACCTTTGGCTCGTTTATATGCCCGGCGCCCTGGGCCAAGCTATTGGCGTCATTGCGAAGGCTTTCGACGACCTTGTCCCTCAAGGCTGCGCGATCTTCTCGCGGGCGGTCAATGATCACGCATCAAAGCTCAATCAGTCGATGGGCTTTCTTAAAGCGTCTGAGTTCTACCCGAATTGCAGCGAAGGCCTGCTGGTCATTTTCCCCCAGAAAGAGGCAGAGTTGCTGGCGAAACGCAATACATCCGTCAGAATTGCGCGCAATTTTGAAGATGTGTTTCAAGTGCTCTCAATCCGTTCTGCAACCTATATCGCTGAACAATTCTGTCATTTTTCCGAAGAGTTCGACGGCAATGATTTCTGTTCATCGCATATGCTCGGTTTTGTCGATGACGATCCGGCAGGTTGCATTCGCATGAGATTTTTTTCCGGATTTGCCAAAATCGAGCGGCTAGCCGTGCGAACTGAATATCGCAACAGTCGTCTCGCGTTTGAACTGGTCCGTGCCGCAATCGAGCATTGTCGGCAAAAGGGATTTACGAGACTTTATGGCCATAGCCGCCTTGATTTGGTGCGCTTCTGGAAGGTGTTTGGCTTTAAGGAACGACCCGGTCGGCCCGATTTTGCGTTTGCGAATGTGCGTTACCGCGAATTAGTGGCTGACATTGAACCAACACCGGACGTCGTGACGTTGGATAGCCCCCCGATGGTGATCATTCGTCCCGAAGGTGCGTGGAGCCAGCTCGGTCCGCTCGATATTTCTGCCAGTGAAAAGGATCCCCGGCGAAAATCCATGCTGCACGCGCATACAAGAACCGTTGCTGGCCAAAGCGTGGTGAGGTAAGCGGCCGTCCAAATGGCTGAAACCTCGCTTTGGTTTCTGAACCGTTCATTTCAAGAATTGCTCTTGCTCTGCGCGGTCGGCTTCACAATAATTGGCCTTGATGAATTCGCTATCGATTGCATCTGGATTATCCGACGAGCGTATCGCGGGCTGACAGTCTACCGAACACATCCACGGACGACGACAGCGACATTGGCACCGCCAACCAAGCCGGTAAAGTTCGCTGTATTTGTGCCGGCCTGGGATGAGAGCGCTGTTATTGAGCCGATGCTCCGACATGCCATTGCAGCTTACGAGCTTGGCAACGTGCACATCTTTGTCGGTTGTTATCCCAATGATGAGGCAACACTGGCGCAGGTGCTGCCGTTTGTGTCCCGCCGCGTCTCTCGGGTCATCAATATTCGCGCTGGCCCGACGACCAAGGCCGATTGCCTCAATGCGCTCTGGGCTGCGATGCTTGAAGCTGAGGCGACCAGTGGAGAGGCATTTCACGCCGTCATTCTTCACGACGCAGAAGATGTCATCAGTAGGGACGAAATTCAGATATTTGAATCGCTGGCAGGAAAATTTGGCTTGATCCAGCTACCCGTCATTCCACTCATCGACTTGGGAAGTCGCTGGATAAGCGGACATTATTGTGATGAATTCGCCGAATCCCATTGCAAAAGCCAGACCGTCCGTGAGGCTTTAGGGGCGGCGCTTCCCGCTGCTGGCGTGGGCTGCGCATTTTCAACGGATATACTTCGCGCAATGGCGGTTGAACGAGGCACAGGTCCTTTTGATGAATCCAGTTTGACTGAGGATTACGAGCTGGGCCTTCGGTTGCACGCACTGAAGGCACGTTCAGCATTCGTACGGATTCTCGACAGCGATGGTCTGACGCCGGTCGCGACGAGAGCGCATTTTCCGGCGAGCATCGACGCTGCTGTCAAGCAAAAGTCGCGCTGGATCGTCGGCATTGCGCTGGCAGGCTGGGACCGATTGGGTTGGGGAGATGGCATTTTTGAAAACTGGATGCGATTGCGTGACAGAATTGCGCCCTTTTCCGCATTGATCCTGGCGATGGCCTATTTTGACATGTTGCTCGGTATTGTCATTTTCGTGCTTGCGTCAGTTACAGGTCATCCCCTGCTCGCTTTGTCACCGGCCCTAGATTTTCTGATGGATATGACGGCCATATTGCTGGTGTGGCGGATGTTAGTGCGATGCTTTTTTGTAACCCGGCTATACGGATTTTTGGAGGGGATACGGTCAATCCCGCGGATGGTTGTGGGCAATGTGATTGCGATCCTTGCGGCACGGCGTGCCATATTTCTCTATGCTAGAATGTTGCGCAATCGGACGACAATTTGGGAAAAAACTGCTCATAAATTTCCGAATTCTGCTCAGTCGAAGCATTGACTGCGAACCGCTCCTTGCGCAGCTTGACGATTGTCATCATCGGGTGGGTATCATTCCGCGTCATACTTTTAAATTGGCCGTTGCCACGGTCGATAGAGCCGCAAATTGCAACTGCTGCCCCGGCGGGCTTTTCACCCTCCTTTCTAGCGCCTGCGTCGAGTGTGCCACCCGAACGACAGCCTTACCCACAACAGACGCGACGCTTCTTATCGAAACCCAAAGTTTTGCCGGTTGATGGCGCCAAACCGTCCAGCCAAAATTCGTTATACCCCGCCCCAACTCCCGTCGCAGCGGTGGTATTCCTGAGTCCGGCAACCATTGAGCCAGCGCGAAATGCAGCGGAACCAACCACAGCGAACTGGGTTGTTCAGCCATCAACGTTGACGGTTTCCAGCGCGGCAGATCGATGGGCGGTTTCAGCTTGGTTGCTGCAACGCGGCGGCGCCGGAGAACCCGCACTCGCCTCAAGTGGGCAGCTTGGGGGCAGCCAGATTGGGTTGCGGGCACAGCGAGAGCTTTTTCGCCCGTTGCACGGAATCGAAACGAAATTGAATCTCCGCATGTCCAGTGCGATAGGCGCTATCCCTAGCACTGAGGCGGCAATTGGCTTGTCCTTTTCAATGCGCGGGCGTGTGCCCGTCGAATTGCTGATCGAACGGCGACAGGCGTTAACGAGAGGCGGCAGAAGCGATTTTGCGATTGTCGCGATCACGGGCCTGAATGAGGTGCCGGTCGCCTATAATGGCATCGCCTCTGCTTATGTGCAGGCTGGCGCGGTTGGCTTGGCGAAACCTGAATTGTTCGCCGATGGGGCCGTGCGATTTGAACGGCAGCTCACGTCACGGGGGCCGACTGCTATTTCTCTGGGTGTCGGTGGTTGGGGGGCAATGCAACGTGGCGCTTCACGGGTTGATATTGGACCGATCATATCCTCGCGGTTTCGGATCGGCAAAACATCGATGCGGATGTCGGCGGAATGGCGCGAACGTCTTGCCGGACGCGCCGCGCCCGCTTCAGGCCCCGCACTTTCGCTAGGAATGGATTTCTAGCCAATTAGGGTTTCGCCTCGCGCAGAGTGGCGTTAAGGCATGTAGGCTCATGCAAATATATCTGCCTATCGCAAATATGTCAGTAAATGCCCTCGTGATGGTATTGCTGGGTGGGGCTGTTGGCATGCTTTCGGGCATGTTCGGCGTTGGCGGCGGATTTTTGACCACGCCATTGCTGATTTTTTACGGCGTTCCCCCTGCTGTTGCCGCGGCTTCCGCTGCCACTCAAGTCACCGGCGCAAGTGTGTCTGGGGTCATCGTCCATTGGAACCGTGGCGGTGTTGATCTGCGCATGGGATTGTTGCTGGCGTTGGGCGGCCTGCTGGGCGCGCTCACTGGAGCCTGGATTTTCAAGCTCCTCCAAGGCGTTGGTCAGATCGATACTACTATTTCCATCCTCTACGCGGTCCTGCTTGGGTCGATTGGCCGTGTGATGGCGCGCGATGCCTGGCGTGATCTGAAAGTCAAACGATCAGGTGGCGCAGTGATCGCTCGCAAGGCGCATCACCATCCGCTGGTGGCCAGCCTGCCGATGCGTTGGCGCTTTTATGCATCGGGCATCTATATCTCGCCGCTGGCACCGCTCGCACTTGGTTTCGTAACAGGCATACTCACCGTATTGCTCGGCGTTGGCGGCGGGTTTTTGATCGTGCCTGCAATGATCTATCTACTGGGCGTTGCTGCACGCGTTGTGGTCGGCACGTCTCTTTTGCAGATATTGCTGGTCACGGCTTTTACGACGATGCTGCATTCGTTGACGAGTCATTCGGTGGACATTGTACTTGCTGCGCTTCTGTTGCTCGGTAGCGTCTTCGGCGCACAATTGGGCGCGCGGATCGCGGCCAAAATGTCCCCTGAGCGTTTGCGGATGTTACTCGCGATCATCGTCTTGGCCGTCGCGTTTCGGATGATCCTGGAATTGTTTTTCCGGCCCGCCGAAATCTACACCATTCAGGCCCGATAACATGCGACGGCATTGGCTTCTTGCTTTCAGTGGCATCTTCATTGTTGCGGCGCGCGCACCGATTCTGGTTCCAGACGTATCCCAGCGCAAGGTGGATATTGTTTACAGTTTCACCGGGGCGGAACTGCTGTTGTTTGGGGCCATTATCTATCCTGACGGGCGTCTTCCCAACTCACAAACAGATATAGCTGTGGTTCTGAAGGGCCCCAGTCAAAAAATTCAGGTGTGGGAGAAACAGCGGCTATTCGGTACGATTTGGGCCAATGTCGCAAGTTCCCGGTTCCAGTCATCGCCAGGCTATTATGCGATTGCGACATCTCGGCCGCTAACGAAGATGGTCGATAACACCACGGCCGCTATCTACGAATTGGGGCTGAACAACATCCAGTTGTCGCCTTCCGACGCAAACGAGCCAGACAAACTACGCCGGTTTGAAGGAGGACTGGTCGGCCTCAAACGCAAGAACGCGCTTTTTCTTGATAGAACAAATACCGTGGAGATAACCGACGGCGTGCTCTATCGCGCACGACTTGCACTCCCCGCGCGTGTTCCCATCGGCCATTACACCGCCGAGACATTCTTGGTCCAGAACGGCAAGGTGATTGCTGCGGCGACGCGGGATATCGAAATCAGGAAATCCGGGTTTGAACGCTTTGTTGCCCGTGCCGCTGAATCGAGTCCCTTTTTGTACGGCCTAGCCGCCATAATGCTTTCATTGGCGCTGGGCTGGATGGCAAGTGCGTTGTCCAAACGGTTTTAGGCACATTGGCACAGCGCATCGGGGACACTTTATGGTTTCCGGTTTGTTAACACTCCTCAGCTAATTTCCCGGCTTCGAAACCGACGAAATGGAAAATGAGCATGGATTTTCAATCACCTGGCAGCGCCGCAAACATGTTGAGTGAGGCGGGTCTGGCCGGGGCTGATAGTCCACCTCGAACAGGCAAAACCCAAATTGGGCAGGTTCTTGATATTTCTGGTTCCGCCTCGCGCATCCTGTTGGACGCGGCATCGCTCGACTCGATTGCAAGCTCCCCAGATCCAAGCCTCGCCGCTTCCGGGCAGGTTGGCAGCCAGATCAAGATACGTGTGGGTTCAACGTGGCTCGTCGCGAATGTTCGCAATCTTGCCAAGCACCCTGATCAGGCGGGCAAAGTTATCGGCATGATTGATTTCCTTGGAGAAGGGGATGAAGAACGGCTGACGGGAAAGATTTACAATTTTCGCCGCGGGGTCACGCGCTATCCTTTCCCGGATGCTCCGGTTTTTGCGGCGTCATCGGAAGATATGCGGCAGATGTATGCCGCAGATGACCGCGCCCACATTGAAATCGGGACGGTCTATCCGACCACGGATATTCGTGGGGCGCTTTATGTTGATGCGATGCTCGGTAAACATTTTGCTCTGCTTGGGTCGACGGGTACGGGAAAATCAACCTCTGCTGCGCTGATTCTGCACCGCATTTGTGAGCTTGCGCCGCAGGGGCACATCGTGATGATTGATCCTCACGGAGAATATTCAGCTGCATTCAAGAACAATGGTGCCTTGTTCGACGTTTCAAACCTCGCCATGCCCTATTGGCTTATGAATTTTGAGGAGCATTGCGAAGTCTTCCTCACGACAAGCGGCAGTGAGCGGCAGGTTGACGCTGACATCTTGTCACGGTGCATCCTTGCTGCACGTTCCAAAAGTCGTGCGGCAGAAGGCATCGCGAAGCTCACCGTAGATTCTCCGATTCCCTACTTATTGTCAGACCTCTCCGCCATGCTGCAGGCCGAAATGGGGAAGCTCGACAAAGCGAGCGACAACGCACCGTTCATGCGGATCAAAGGCAAGGTTGAAGAGATCAAATCTGATCCGCGATATAATTTCATGTTTTCGGGGATGATGGTTGCCGACACGATGGCGGATTTTCTGTCACGTATTTTCCGTTTGCCGGGCGACGGAAAACCGATTTCAATCATCGACGTTTCGGGTGTTCCTTCTGATATTACGTCTGTCGTCGTCGCCGTTCTTTCCCGCATGGTGTTTGACTATGCGATCTGGTCCCGCAATGAACCGCAGCGACCAATCTTGCTCGTCTGCGAAGAGGCCCACCGCTATATACCGTCAGATCGTGTAACCACCGGCGGCTCTGTGCGCAAAATCCTCGAGCGGATCGCGAAGGAAGGCCGTAAATATGGCGTTTCACTCGGCCTGATCACACAGCGTCCAAGCGACCTTGCTGAGGGCGTGCTCTCACAATGTGGCACGATCATCGCCATGCGTCTCAACAACGAACGCGATCAGGCTTTTGTGAAGGCAGCAATGCCCGAAGGCGCGCGCGGATTTCTGGATACGATTCCTGCGCTCCGAAACCGCGAGTGTATTGTATGCGGGGAAGGTGTCGCGATCCCTGTCCGTATAGCGATGGACAATCTTGAAGCGAACAAACGCCCCGCCTCAAGCGATCCGCTCTTCTCGCAGCTCTGGCAGCAGACGGGCAATGAGGAAGAAATCATCGGCCGCGTGATCAAGCGGTGGCGCAGTCAGGGCAAATAGTCGGCGCTTTTCAACTGCTGCGGGTCTCTAACGAAAATTGTCCGCGTACGCCTGAAGTTTGAGCTGCTTTTGCGGCGCAGGCACCACATGAGTGTTCAGGCCATTTTGCGCGGCATAATTTTCTGCGGCCTGACGCGTGGCAAACTTCAATTGCAATTGACGTCGGGTGTCGCCGCTTCCGGCCCACCCCATTAGAGAATCTGCGCGTTGTGCATCGGTCGGTTCATATTCCAATATCCAGCTATCGGTGCCGGCACGCCCCGATTGCATGGCATTTTTAAGCTTTTGATAGATGCGTGCGTTGGTCATTTCCGCTCCTTTCCTCATCGCGCTGCAATGTTCAAGCGGAGATTGGAACGATCCGAACGGGCAGCCCGTCACGCGGCTTGGGGATTGGCCAAGCCTGCCACTTGTCACCGCTTCCTGTCGGGATCTCGATCTGGTTACTGCGGAGCAGATGCCACATCAAAATCTTCATTTGCATATACGCGAAATGCAGTCCGAGGCACATGTGGGCACCGCCACCAAAGGGAACCCAAGCATATTTATGGCGTGCGCGAACCTGTTCTGGCTCAAAGCGCAGCGGATCAAAGGTCTCAGGATCGGGCCAATGCTCCGCCATCTGATGGGTGAACGCCGGGTTGATACCCACGTAGGTTCCCGCCGGGAAATCATAGCCGCCAAAGCTGAACGGCTTGACGGCACGGCGCGGGATTGAGGGCACCGGCGGTATCATGCGCAGGCTTTCCTTGAAGGCATAGTCTGTCAGCACGAGATCGTTGATGCGGTCATACGGCAGGTCCGTGCCGTTGACGCCAAGCCCCTGCATCTCGTCGCGGAGCTTTGCTTGCCACTCGGGATTCTTGGCAAGCAGCATCACCATTGATGTCGCAGAGGACGTAATCGTGTCATGCGCTGCCATCATCAGGAAATTCATATGGTCGATGATTTCACCGTCGTTAAGCAGGCTGCCATCCTCGTTTGTTGCACGGCAAATCTGGCTGAACATATCTTGGCTATTGCCCGCGCGACGTTTGGGAACTTCTTTGCCAAAATAGTCGAGCAGATAATTGCGCCCCGCAACGCCGCGTCCCATCGCCGTTCCTGGCAGCGGAATACGCACGACACCGATCGACGCCTGCACCATATCAACGAAGGATTGGTTGATCTTGTCTGCTTCTGGTCCCCACGGGATGCCGAGGAACGACGCCGCCGCTAAATCGAGGGTCAGTTGCTTGATTGCGGGATAGAATGCGAACGACGTGCCGGACCACTCTTTCACCCGCTTGGAAATGCCAGCGTTGAGCGCGTCGGCATAGAGCTTCATCGGCTCAGGCTTGAACGCGACCGACAGGGTTTTGCGCTGAACCCTGTGCGTCTCAAAATCCATCAACATCAGTCCGCGCGGGAACAGCAGATTCAGAACCGGTCCCCAGCCCTGTTCGGATGAGAATATTTTATCCCGATCAAACATGACCAGTTCATTAGCATCGGGGCCGACGAGCGCCACAAAGCGGCCACCGAAGCTGTTGGACCGGTATACCGGACCATATTTGGCGACCATCTTCTTCGTGAAGGCCGCCGGGTCCTTCAGCTGCTCAAGGGTTGTTCCGACGATGGGCCAGCCTTCGGTTCCTGGTACATGCAACACATCCTTGCCCATCTGCGCCGGAAGCCAGTGCGGATTCGCTGCGTGGGTGTTGGCATAGGCCATGACGTTGCTCCGACGATGAATTTGCTTACACCGATGTGAGTAATGCCGCGTGTGTCTGAATTCAAGTGTTAGGCCTTGAAACTTCTAACTGAAACGCCATTATCAGAATGATGCGAAACCTCATTTCAATCGTCATCGGCATCGCCGCCCTGATTCTCATCATTCCGGCGTTCATACCGCTGCTCGGCTGGGCGAACTGGATCATCATCCCGATCGCTGTGGTCGGCCTAGCGGTCGGCGCAACGGCACCTCAAACTTCGGGGCGAAACCTCAACATCGTGGTGATTGCCGTCGGTGTCATCAGACTGATGCTGGGCGGCGGGATATTCTAACCTGCGGTGATTTGTTGAATCCCGAGCGTCGGGCTAGTAGCGTCTAGGAAACAACTATCCAACGGAGTCGCGCAGCATGGCATGGGGAACAAAGGGCGGAGAAGCACCAACAGGCGTTCGCAGCAACAGCGGTGTGCTGTCGTTTATCGGTTCGGAAGTAACGATCACAGGCAATATCAGTGGCAATGGCGATATCCACCTCGACGGCGCCGTCGACGGTGATTTGGCGTGTAACAGCCTGATACTGGGTGCCAGCGGACGCATTCGCGGGAACGTTAGTGCCGAAAAAGCCACAATCGCCGGCAATGTAGAAGGCACTGTGAGCGCTCATACGCTGATCGTGGAAAAAGGCGCGCGGGTTACGGGTGATCTCTCTTATGAGTCCGTGTCCATTGAAAATGGTGCCCATGTCGATGGTCGCGTGTCGCACCGTGGCGGCGATTCTGGCCTGAAGCTGGTCGCCGCAGCGGCCGAGTAAATACGCACGTGACAGGGTCAGTCCCCACTCTCTCGCTCGCCACTGCGGCGCGAGACCCTGACGGCTTTGCAGTAGCCTTTGGCGGCTCATTCGCTGAATACGGCTTTGCGATTGTGGCTGATCATGGGCTTGATGAAAGCCTGATTGTTGACGCTTGGGCACATGCCCGTGCGTTCTTTGTCCTGCCCGAAGCGGTGAAGCGCGCCTATATCCTCGACGGGATGGGGGGTGCGCGCGGCTACACAGCCTTTGGGGTTGAAATTGCCAAGGATGCGACCAAGCATGATCTCAAGGAATTTTGGCACGTCGGCCGTGACCTATCGCCGACCCATGCTTTTCGCAGCTCGATGCCGGACAATCTTTGGCCCGGCGAGGTTCCGGGGTTCAGGGAGACATTTCAAACGCTATATGCTGCATTTGACGTGGTCGGCGATAAACTCCTCGCGGCTGTGGCGCGCTATCTGGGGCTCGCGCCAGATTGGTTTGTCGGGCCCGTGACCGACGGCAATTCGGTCATGCGCTTGCTGCACTACCCACCGATACCCGTCGATGCCGAGGGCATCAGGGCTGAGGCCCATGAAGATATCAACTTGATCACCTTGCTGCTCGGTGCGGAAGAGGCCGGACTGCAACTAAGGGCCAAAGATGGCAGCTGGCTCGCCATTGATCCGCCGCAAGGTACGCTGGTCGTCAATGTGGGGGATATGCTCCAGCGCCTAACCAATCGCCGCCTGCCTTCGACGACCCACCGGGTTGTGAACCCGCCGCCAGAGCGCCGTCATTTGCCGCGTTATTCGATGCCGTTCTTCCTGCATCCCACCTCTGATTGGCTGATCAAGACTTTGCCGGAATGTATCGACGATGGGCATCCGGACCTCTACCCGGAGCCCATCACCGCGGACGACTTTCTTCAGCAACGACTGGTTGAAATCGGCCTCAAGAAAGGCTGATCAGAACGGCAGCCATTTCGATTTCTCGCTGAATTTCATATAGCCGATGTTAGCGCCGAGCCGCAGACCGACCCCCAGCTTGATGGGAATGATCGCGACGTTGCCGCGACGCAAATAGGTGGCTGAAAATCCGCCAACAAAATAGGCCCGTCCTTCAACTTGGGGATAGCGCCGATAAAGATCTTGGCTGTCATAAAGATTGTATACCAGCACGAACATTTTGTCGGCGTCGCCGCCCAGGTCGAATCCGAGTGATGGCCCTGTCCAATAAACCGGGCGCTGACCTTCCACTTTGTGGCTGAGGGTGCCTGAGCCATAACGCAATCCCACCACGAACGCGCCTGAGGCTTCACGGCCCGCTATGTACGCGTTGGGTTCACCTTGATCTTTCAGGATTTTCTGGATCAGTTCTGCCAATCCTTTGGCACCCTTCCCGAATACACCTTCCGCAGAGCCAATCAAATCATCCTTGTGGTAAGTTGGAGTAGCAGCAGAAGATTCGCCCGTTGGGGGGGGCGCAGAGGCAGTTGACTGAGGCTCCGCATTGCTTGCCAGATCTGCGTTTAAGTCCCCTGAAGGCGGCACTTGAGCCGGCGCTTTCGGGGTCACTGGCACGGCCACAGTGGGGGCGGTCAACGATGCATTTGGATCAACGGTGCGTACGTCTGCCGCGCGCGCTGGGGTTAGAGAAAATACCAACAAACAAATAAGCGCGGTCAGCCGAGTTAGGGGGGGCAACGTCATACAAACCTCACACATACTGCCAATAGCGACATGGAATCGTTAGAATCTCGTTGTTCCGGCGCTGCAATCACCGACGCGCCCAGTCGAGTCGATTGCGCGACAGAACACATTGAAGGCCAAAAATTGCCAAAAAAACGAGGGCAGTTGATCCCGCCCCAACCCGACGCTATAGGCGGCGACTGCTGCCAATCTGGAGACGTGGGTGAGTGGCTGAAACCAACAGTTTGCTAAACTGTCGTAGGGGGTAACCCTTACCGCGAGTTCGAATCTCGCCGTCTCCGCCAGCGCAACTATCGGCTCGTGTCGATCCATCCTCCGTTCAAATCCCGAAATGATCGCTGATCGCGTCGACGATCTTTACAGCCGCGTCACCCTTTCCATAGGGAAAGCTGGGCCTGCTCATGCGCTCACGGTGCAGTGGGTCGTTGATCAGTCGCGCTGCTTCAATCACGATGTGATGGATGTTGCTACCAACAAGGCGCGCATTGCCGCTTTCGATCACTTCGGGGCGTTCGGTTTCCTCCCTGAGTATCAGCAGGGGTACACCAAGAGCGGCACATTCTTCCTGCAAACCACCGCTATCAGAAATCACGAAATGAGATCGCCTGATGTGATCGATGACCGCAGCATAGGGCAACGGGCGACAGAGATTAATTTTCGGATGGTTGCCAAGGTGGCGAATGATCGTGGCCCCTGCCATCGGGTTCGGATGCACCGGCACGTTGATGTGCACCTCATGTGCTTCCGCTATCGCCAATAGTGCGGCGCATATCCGGGCAAGCGGTTCGCCGAAATTCTCGCGTCGGTGGCACGTTACCAGGATATGCTTGGCATCACTTCTGGGGGCGGTAGGCTCAAGTTTCATGAGTGCATCTATCCCGGGATTGCCCGTGATCATCACCCCGTGAGAAATGCCTTCAGCCAACAAGTTGGCGCAGGCCGAAGCGGAGGGCGCGAAGTGGAGCGTCGCAATTTTGGCGATAGCAATCCTGTTGCCTTCCTCGGGGAAGGGTCGCGTGAGATCGAATGATCGAAGCCCCGCCTCAACATGGCCCACCATTACCCCGCATGACTTCGCGGCCTGAGCTGCTGCCAGCGCCGTGTTGGTATCGCCTTGCACCAGCATGATATCGGTTTTCCGGGCGCTCAGTGCGAGGTTGATCGCCTGTTTGATCGTGTCTCGCTGCACATTGGCATCGCCGCCGCCGGGATTTTGGCCAAGATGATCGTCGACACTCAATCCTAAGCTGCAAACGGCATCATCAAAGAGAGTGTCCTGTTGGCCGCTCGCAATCAGCCGGTGCGCAAACCCGGGCCGCGCACCCATTTCCAGAACGATAGGGGCCATTTTGATCGCTTCGGGCCTCGTGCCGACGACAGAAACAACGCGGAGCGGTTGTTCGCGTGGTGCGGCGGTCGACCTCAACGATAGCGCCTGGGCAATGGAATATGTATGAACACGACATAAATATGTCGTGTTCATACATATGTGTCAAGCGGCGGTGTTTGGAACCCAATTGCCGTGGAAGCCGGGGGGGATGCGGTGCGGGATATGGACGACGGCTTGGGGCGTGCCTGAGAAGTTCCGCGCGTCGAGGATGACGAGCTGGGTCGTTTCGCTGGCCATGTCAACAACATACCCCATCAGCCAGCCTTCATCCTCTGCGGCAGTCTCAGATTTGGGAACGAACACAAATTCTCCCGGAAAATGATCCGGCCCAAATTCATGAACCTCGCGCGTTCCGGCTTCCAGGTCATGCTTGAACAGCCGGTTCGATGAAAATGCATGAGCGGCCACCTCGCCCGGTGTGCCACCCGGCAGCGCCATCGTATAAGCATAGCGATACGGCTTGCCGAGCAGACGTTCATCAAGACGGGGAAATTCCTGATTATCCGCGTCGATAACCGCGCGGGCCACTTTGCGCGCCACCGGATCAATCGTCCACCGTTCAAGCGGTGCCTTTGCAGAGCTTGGGCCCTGCGTATCAGTGGCCATGCTGTCATGCGCGCAGACGTCCATAATAACCTTACCGTCGGCAGTTTCGTACGCATTGCAAGGGTGGTAGGCATAGCAGGGATCAATATCGCACCAGATCACATCAGCATCTTTCCCTTCGCGGGGCAGCAGACCGATCCGCGGCTTATGGTCGGGATTCCATTTGTAGGGGAAAGCATGACCTGCAAGCAGCAACTTCATTGAAAATGTCACCGGCATATCCATGATGATCACATATTGCTTGGTGATCATACAGTCGTGGATTGAAGGCCCGCCGTTGACGCTGATCGGTTCCTCACGGCGGACCTTGCCGTCTGTCCCCACAACGACGTGGCGGATAACGGTTGCTTGATCGCCCTGATAGCAGATTGCGTGCATCTCGCCGGTTTCGGGGTCGAGATGGGGGTGCGCGGTGAAGCTGCCCTTGAGGGTGCCGCCAAAGGGATCATGCGCAATGGTTTCCAATTCCTCATTGATCCGCACCGGATAGCCTCCCGCCTCCACCAGCGCCCAGGTATCGCCAGCAATGCCCATCACGTTCGTATTGACGGTGTCACTAAGGCCGTTGCGCGGTCCGGGCGCTTCTGGCTGACCAAGGGCCGCACTCACCGCCTTCGATTTGATCCAGCGATTCCGGTACCACAGCGCCTTACCGCCCTTCAGGCTGACACCGTGAACCATGCCATCGCCCGTGAACCAGTGATAGCTCGCTGGATTTGGCGCAGTCGCGGGGTTCGGGCCAATGCGGATGTAGCGCCCGTCCAG
>JBJOLA010000060.1:0-3433 GCA_046045815.1 Pseudomonadota bacterium | reverse complement strand
AGCGAGCGCATCACCAGCCACGATGTATAGGGATCAAGGTGATTGCCCCATGTCGTTCGCTGCATACGCAGCAAGTCAATCAAATCCTTGCGCCCGCTGATCCCGCCCGCCAGCAAATCGCTATGCCCGCCGCAATATTTGGTGAGCGAGGTCATGCACAGATCAACACCGTGTTCGAGCGGGCGCTGCGCAAAAGGGCCGAGAAGCGTGTTATCGACGACGACAAGCGGACGACGGCCTTGCTGCGCTCCAACCTCATCCGCGATCCGCACCATCAACGCGAGATCAACAATTGCCGCTGTCGGGTTCGCTGGGGTTTCCGCGATGATCAGCGCCAGGGGCCCCTGCCCCATTGCGGCCTTCGCCGCTACGCGCACAGCCTGCTCGTCGGTACCATCAAGATAAGCCACGGCATGCGAGCCGAATTGCGGCATAATCTGATTATAAAGCATATCGACGCCGCCGTAAATCGGCCGCCCGTGGAGAACGCTGTCCCCGGGACGGACGAAGGCGAGGGCAATCGAGGAATGCGCCGCCATCCCACTGCTATAAGCGACCGCCGCTTCGCCGCCATCAATTGCCGCGAGCCGAGCTTCTAAAAAGTCGAGTCCAGGATGACCCAACCGCGCATAAATATGGTTGCTTTCACCAACCGCTGGCCCTGTGCCCAAAAAGAACGCCTCATGCACATCCTTGGCATGCTGCGCCGACGGATAGACGAAGGTCGACGTCATAAAGATCGGTGGCTTAGCGGCGCCCATCCCTTGCGACGGATCATAGCCGAAACTGACCGCCAGCGTCTCAGGCCGAACGCCTTTGGGAGGATTATTCGCCATGTGACGCCAGATAGGTGCGGGCCGCATCACAATACCAATCGACGAAGCGCAGCGCCAGCATTTCGGCTTCAGGTGAATAAGGTCCAGGCGTATAGCCAAGGCTGTTCACACCGCGCTGATTATTCTCGGCCAGATCCTTGTCCTGCAAATTCGTGCGCGTCCATAACTCGGTCAGGGTGTTGATATCATAGTCCACGCCTTCGACCGCGTCTTTATGCACCAGCCATTTGCTGACGACATGCGTTTCCGTAACGCTGACGGGTACGACACTGAACATGAACACCGAATCGCCTGTGGCGTGGACGAAGCAATGCGGATCAAGCGCCCAGCGCATCGACCCAATGGCTCCGCCGTTGATCGTGCACATCAGCTTCTTGACGACAGGCTGACCGTCCATTGACACTGTCACCGCCCCTTCATTGAGGTGAAAGCGCGCAACCTGCCACCACTCCCCTTCAACAGAGGAAACTTCAAGCCCATTGGCGGCCATTGTCTCGGCAAAACGTTTCGCTGTCAGGTCTTCCCCAAATTCAAAATGCTCTGACATGCCGACGGGAAAACTGCGCGCCAGTTCTGGATGGCCAGTGCCGCAGTGATAACATTCGCGCGCGTTTTCCATGACTAGTTTCCAGTTGGCATGCTCGACCAACGTGCTCTCAAAGGCAACCTTTGCGTTTTTCAGATTATGCGGCGCGGCGAATGAGGTGAGCTTGCTGCGGAATTCATCGAAAAGCGGGGGCGTTTCCGCCATACAGATGAACATCACGCCTTCAACGCTTTCAAACGCGATGGGTTTCAGCCCGTGTTCGCTTTTGTCGAAATCGTCGGGCATCCGCCCTGCCGCGAAAAGTGAACCGTCAAGATCATAGGTCCAGCGGTGGTATGGGCAGACAAGCTTGGGGGCCGTGCCGCTTCCTGCCGGGCAGATCATAGATCCGCGGTGGCGGCAGCTGTTGTGAAAGGCGCGGATATCGCCCGCGCGATCTCGGATCAGGATGATCGGCCATTTGCCGATCATCAGCGCCAGATAACTTCCCGCTTTGGGAAGCTCGACCTCGAAGCCGACCATAAGCCAGCTGGTGCCAAAAATCGCCTGCATGTCGAAATCAAAAACGTCGGCATCATTATACAGCGCCTGTGGCAGGCTATGCCCGGCCAAGCGCGCTGCAAAACTGGCACCAATCCGGCCAAAATCCATAAAAAACACCTGCTCCAAGCCTTGTTCGTTGCGCTTGGATGGACCATCATCAAAGCAGCGCACAATCGTATTTTCGTATAACCCCATGTCAAATTGCGACACAATGCCGCAAACAGCCTTGCTTCGGGAGCTCCCCGGTGGGATCACGCACACTGCACCGTGGCAGGAAAGGCCAGCACAATTTCAAATCGAAACATTATCAACCGTCGCTGGCTGCCCCTCAATGCCCTGCGAGCATTCGACGCCGTAGGTCAGCATCTGAGCTTCACTGGCGGAGCGGCCGCACTGTCGGTATCGCAAAGTGCTATGAGCAGACATGTCATCGGCTTGGAGGAATTGCTGGGCAAGCAGCTCTTCGACCGTGACACCCCAAAACTCACTCTCACGGTCGCCGGCGCGGAACTGCTACCCGTCGTGAGCAAATGCTTTGACCGGCTTGAGCAAACGATGAACGGCATCCGCGATGACAGGGTGGCGACTCGCGCGCTGCGGATCCACATTCCGCCCTCGCTCCTCCAGCAACTCGTGCTGCCCATGCTCCATGATTTTCGCACACTGCATCCCGAGGTGCGCATCGATGTGTCGAGCGCACATGTCACGGGACTACCCGCTACCAATCTCGATATGGCAATTGTTTTTGATCGCCCCAATGTCGATGATCAGGTTACCGATCTCCTCTGGAATGTCCGCGTTGCCCCGCTCTGTTCACCGCAAACCGCAGCGGCCAGTGCGGGACTGTCGCTCGAGGCATTTCTGGCGAGCCAGGAACTACTTCATGTCAAACTCGACGATGAACCGCGTGACCTGCTTTGGGCAACTTTTGCAAGACAGTGCGGACTGAGCGTTGCCACCGACGGCGGACTTGCGTTTGATACGGCAATTGCGGCTGCCCAATATGCGATGGCGGCGGACGGCGCATTCCTCGGAGATTTCGACATGTTCGCACAGGAACTCGCCGATGGCCGGCTCGTGATGCCGTATGAAATGGCCGTCGACGATGGCTATGGTTATTATCTCAAACTCCACGCCGATGATCTCGCTGATCCCGCAATTGCGGTGTTTCGGAGCTGGCTTATCAACCGGTTCGATCTTTATCCGCGAAAAGGGATCGACGCTGGTGATGCCCGCGTCGGATAATATTGGCGGGCTTCCGGTAACAGGTAATCACTATGCGTTTGCGTGAGGCATCGTCGCAAACCCGTCGCAGACGGCATGAGCTTAGAGTTCAAGCCGCCTTTGGTGCGCCCGGAGCATCTGCGCCTCACTCAACCTACGCCGTACATCCATAGACAACGCCTCCGAGACGCCGCCATTGAATTGCCAGGCATTTTTCGGTCCTGAGCCTAAAGCAAAGTGCAATAAATATGAATCGTCATTGCGAGCGAAGCGCGGCAATCCA
>JBJOLA010000057.1:0-3042 GCA_046045815.1 Pseudomonadota bacterium | reverse complement strand
GCACTCTCCCCCGGTTTGCCGCCGGTGCTGTCCCGCGTGGCTCCAAGCAAACGCGCGGGTCTGCAAAAGCTGATCAACAAGGCGGGCGTGCCGACGTCCTTTCTGGATACGATGGAGAATTGGGCAGTCGCGGTGACGCTGGCCTCTGCGACGCTCAAGGACCTGAACGTCAGCCCGGACGACGGCGTGGAACGGCAGTTGACCAGGATATTCTCGGCGGCACATAAGCCTGTCGCTGGCCTGGAAACAACACCGCAACAACTCGGCTATTTCGATACACTTTCGGCAAAGGCGCAGGAAACATTCCTGGAGAGCATGGTCGACGATGCCGAAGACGCTGACACCGAGTTTCGCAAGATGATCCGCGCCTGGAGCCGCGGTGATGAAAAAGCGATTGCGCTTTCCTTTGATGATGAACTCAAACTCTCCCCCGAACTGGCAGACATCCTGCTCCGCCAGCGCAATCGCAACTGGACGGCGTGGCTCGCCAAGCGGATGGAAAAACCCGGGACGATCTTTGTCGCGGTGGGTGCGGGCCATCTGGCGGGGTCGGACTCGGTTCAGAATATGCTTGCCAAGCAGGGTTTCAAAACCACGCGGGTCCAGTGATTTCAGAGGAGCAGCAGCAATGAACATCAGCGGCAAAACCGCACTCGTCACCGGTGGCACCGACGGCATTGGCATCCATATCGCCCGACAGTTGCAGGCCAAGGGTGCCAGTGTCATCGTCTGCGGTCGGCGTGAAGATAAGCTCGCTGCGGCGCGCGCAGAGGGGCTGGAAGCGATTTTGGCGGACCTGTCGAACGCCGCCGGAGTCGCTGCATTGGCCGCAGCAATGAAGACTCGCAATCTCGATATATTGATCAACAATGCAGGCGCGGGATCAACCTATGTGCTGGGCGAACCGATTGATCTGGACGAGAATGACCGGACGATCTTCCTCAACTTGAATGCGCCGATCCAGCTGATCGCACTGCTGATCGAACGGCTGAAGGCCCGGCCGGCCGCCGTGATTGTCAACGTCACCAGCGGCCTGGCCATTGCGCCCAACGGACGCTCCGCCGTCTACTGCGCGACCAAGGCCGGACTCCGCAGCTACACAAAATCCATCCGCTTCCAACTGCGCGACACCAACGTTCATGTGATCGAGGCGCTGCCGCCAGTCGTGGACACCGCGATGACGGCAGATATCGAGCGCGGCAAAATGCTCCCGCAGGAATGCGCCCGCCAGATCATCGCCGCCATCGAGGGAGATCGCCAGGAAGCCAATGTCGGCATGGTCAAGCTCCTCCGGGTGATACACTCCATCTCTCCCCGTTTCGCCGATGCGTTCATGATCCGATATTAAGGCCTTCGCGACGTCACCGCTGCCCGTGCGGAGGAGACGTGATTGGCCAGATGTGAGGGGGTGGAGGTGTTGGAAAAGAATGGCGGATTCTTCAGGAAGTGGAGGGGAATATCACCTTTTCCCTCGACCCATTCCCCGCGTTTCGTGCCCCCCTCCCCAAAAAAAAGTTCCGTAAAGTTCCGCCCAACTGCATTGTCTTCTGATCGCACCGTTTCATGTTGGTGAGGGGCAGGTCGGCGGGTGGTGACGCGCCTTGGATATTCCCTATCGCGCGTGGAACAGATGGCAAACATCGCTGCATTTGTCAAGCGGGATATTTGGATCAGAGGACATCGGTGCTCTTCTCGGAGATAGATGCTAGTGGCACCGGTTTTGCTCCAACTGGACGATAGGTCTTGCGCAGTACTTCTAAGCCAGTGAAAAAAACCTACTGTTTGGTGTCAAACTCATCCGCTGCAGCCAGTGTTGGCCCGGCCGATGTCATGAATGCCAACATTTTGTCTGCGACGCCGTCTATGTCGTATTCGCGGTCTTCAATAGTTGCGGCAACATGTTCCTTCATGACAATGTTCAGCGCCTGAATCGCGAGTTTAGCGGTAGGGCCCGGTGCAGCTTGGGCGCACTCAGTTATGGCGCTAGAGCCTCCAGAGGAAAGGGAAGTGATCGCGACTTGGCAATCAATCCAGTGTTGGCTGCCCGCGCGCTGGACAGCGACACCGACAGTGCCCTCGTGACGGCTGCGACCTTCGATCGTCAAGCTGCCAAGGCCTGAGCCATTCACGATGCGGTGCCGCGCCTCGAGTCGCTGAAGCGCGGTCTCAGGTGCTGTCGCGAATTCGTCTGCCCCGTTGCGTTGGCCTGGTGCGAAAATGGCAAACGCGACCCCGGCGGCGGCGAGTCCCAACATAAGTCTTAACGCTGTCATTTATTGCGACGCCGAAGCACGCTGCGCTTCATCCGCCTGTTTCAAGGCTTCGCGCTGCATGCCGCCCATATTGTTAAAGACAGCAGCCATTTCTTTGCCGTCCACGCGGCTGCGATCAAAAGCCCGTTGGTTCAGTGTAGCCTGAATGAATTCTTCGAACATCGGCGCACGAAGAGCATCCTCGGTGCGGCGTAGTGCGGAATCGCTTGTAGGTCCGCTGCTGCAATCAGGCGTGACGCGCGTCTTATCGTGCGCCATTACCTCGATCACGGCGCGGCACTCGAGAAGTGGCGCCCAATCTTCTTGGGCATAGCGCATGTTTAGCTTGACCCCCCGCTTGATGCGGCCATCACTCCAGATTTTGATCTCACCAGGACCATCGCGCCGGGGTAGCACAACCTTCGCGTCGACAAGCATCGATTCAACTTGTGCTTTGGAGTAAGGGAAAACAGCGGGATCATATTTGCTTGCTGTCAAGCCAATATATCCCGCGATACCTGCCAGTCCCGCAAATAAAATTAGCTTTCCTAACATACAAATTCCCCTTTATCCAGTGAAAAAATGTCTAACTGGATAAGTTTAATTTGTGCCTAACGTTGAGGCAATGTTTAGTGACACTGCCTTTGCGTGTTGGAAGATTTCGTTCCAATTTACCCCCCCAGAAGCGGTGACAACCCCTAACCACCGCGCTAATGGCGTTGGATGATACGACATTTCCTCAATCTTTCCGACGCCGGGCCCGATGGCATTGCCGCGATGTTGAACGATG
>JBJOLA010000053.1:0-2566 GCA_046045815.1 Pseudomonadota bacterium | reverse complement strand
GCGACATCGGCCATCCCCATTGGCATGCCGGGGTGGCCGCTATTGGCGGCTTGAACGGCGTCCATTGATAGGGCGCGGATTGCGTTGGCGAGCTGTTGGGGGGCGGCGGGCATAGCTGTCCTTGTAGAATAACTGCGGACGGCGACTCGCTACCCGCGCGGGCCGGTCCATTTGTCCGCCTAAGCCGCTAGCGTCAACCGCTGCGGCGCACCAAATTCGGCGGGACTTGCCCATCGCGTGTGAAATGCTATGCCTAACTCATGACTGAGGGGAGAATATCAAACGCCACGGACCGGATCGAGCGTGCATTGGCGCGTATCGAGGTAGCGGGGTCGCGCCCACCGCAGGCGGTGTCGGCCGCCACTCCGACGCGCGGGCTGGCTGAATTAGAAGCACGCCATGCCGCACTGCGGGCAAGCACGAAAGATGCGTTGAGTGCCTTGGAAGGCCTCATCACAACCGCAGGAGCGCAAAGCTGATGGCAGAAGTGTCGCTGTCAATCGGCGGATATGCTTACAAAGTTGCGTGTCGTGACGGCGAAGAGCCCCATTTGTTCAATCTTGGGCAGCGCGTCGATGCGAAGGTTGTAGAGGCCCGCTCTGCGGTGGGCAACGCCAGCGAAGTGAGGCAGCTTTTGCTCGCCGCACTGTTGTTTGCGGATGAAGCGAGTGAAGCGGGAACGCCGGCCACTGCGCCCATTCCTGACGATAGCGGCGCCTATGCCGAATCGCTGGAGCGCTTGGCCGATAAAATCGAAACCCTCGCGGCGAGGCTTGAGACCCAATAAACTTGGGAACCTGTCGCAAAGCCTTGAGACTTTTCAAAAATCAGAGTATCATCGTTGACGGTGGGACTGCCCGGTGCGCGCCTTCGAACATCCCTGAGGCGATTCAACATCCTAGGGGGCTGGCCCTGGGCGGATCTTGGTCCGCTCTATCTGGTCCCCACCTGACGTTTACGGCGTCAGAGGATATTCAGGCAAACGGCCACGGTGGTTCCACTAACCCACAGGATGGTCGGTTGAATGCAATCCAAGTCTGAACTTCGATCATATCTTCGAAAACAAAGGCAAATATTTGAAAAACAACAAAAATTGTCGTTTTTTGATTCGGCATCTGACAGGCCGGAATGGCTAGATCTTCTCGACAGACATCACGTGATTGCGGGTTATTTGGCGGTTGGGTCAGAGGTAAACATCACCGCCATGATGGAGTGGCTTGACGCATCGGGGAAAGCGGTTGCTTTGCCCGCAGTCGCCGACAGGGCAGCGCCACTCGCGTTTAGGCATTGGACCCCCGGTGATCCACTCGAAACGGCCTCCTTCGGCTTCCTGCAACCACTAGCAGCCGCACAACAGGCAGTTCCCACGCTGATACTCGTGCCACTCGTCGGCTTTGACCGTGCAATGAACCGCCTCGGCCAAGGCGCGGGTCACTATGACCGTGCGTTTCATAGTTTACCACAAGCGCTGCGTGTCGGCATCGCGTGGTCCGTGCAGGAAGTGGCTCAGCTGCCCATAGATCCGTGGGACGTTCCTCTCGATGCCGTTTTGACCGAAAAGGAATGGATTTCTGCCGCTGACTCGCGCATCGAAATCTAATGGACAACAACCCAACACCGCCGACTTGGCGCAAGCCCTTTGGCATGATGCTAATATTGACGCTCATCACGGTTTGGGCCGGGATTATCGTGACATATTCGGCAGAAATCGGTCAACTGCCGGTGATCGCGCAGATCGGCGTGTTCCTAGTCACTGGGATCATCTGGATTTCACCGCTTAAGCCCCTCCTGCTGTGGATGGACCAAGGAAAATGGCGCGAGTGACGGGACTCGAACCCGCGACCTTCGGCGTGACAGGCCGACGCTCTAACCAACTGAGCTACACCCGCGCACTGGGTGAGGCGCGGCTGTTAGGCGAGTGCCCCCACCCTGTCAAGGCGAAGTGACAGCGAAGTTGAAACGTCGTTGACGTCAAGATCGACGCGGGAAATTTACCTCGTTTCATCGCCGATTTAGCAATCCGTTCACCTTGCAGAAAGGTTGAAGTTCCGCCGAAATATGAACGAATTGTAATGTGACGCCAGACGTCAAAATTCCCACCCCGTCTTAACTAATTCTTTGCCAATGGAAGCGCATAACCGCCCCATCGTTAATAGAATTTCGGGGCAAAAATGAAACACGGACAACATTGGTCGATCAAAAACGTTGAATTTCTGCGGGTTGCGCCGCTGATCATCGCGACAGCAACAATTGGTTTCGGCACGCCTGCAATGGCGGCAGTCACGCCTGCTGGAACGACGATCAGCAACACTGCGACCGCAACTTACAACGATCCGCAGGGAAATCCACAGACCGTGCCGTCAAATACGGTCGACTTGAAGGTTGACGAATTGCTCGACGTCACAGTCGTGACAGCAGACCCGGGTGACGTGATCGTGCTTCCAGGTGCGACCAGTAAAATCGTGAGCTTCACTGTTACCAACACCGGCAACGGCACCGAAGCGTTCCGCCTGACGCCTACCACAGCACTGGGTGGCGATCAGTTCGATCCGACAGCTACGTCCAT
>JBJOLA010000023.1:0-8444 GCA_046045815.1 Pseudomonadota bacterium | reverse complement strand
GTGATGAAGGCGGTTTTGCCGTGCCAGATCATTTAATTTTCCTCTCGCATTCTCGCTAACAATTGTTAGTCTTGCATACAAATATAGGAGAGTCGATCATGAGCGATGTTGAAACGCGGCTGGCCGCACTGGAACAACAAGTTGGAACGCTGGAGGATATCAACGCAATCCGCCGCCTCCACTGGGCTTACGGCTATTACATTGATTTCAACCGCGCGAAGGACGTGTCTGAGCTTTTTGCCAAAGACGGTGAAGTCATTTTTCTATCCGGTATCTACAAGGGCCGCGAAGGCGTATTCAGGCTCTACGGCACATGGTTCCAGAACCTGTTTCTCGAACATGGCGGCGAAGGACCGGTCGACGGCTTCCTGCTCGATCATTTTCAGATGCAGGACATCATCACCGTCGCCCCGGATCGCCAGACCGCAAAAGGCCGTTTCCGCGGCATGTTGTTCGGCGGCACGCACGAAACCAACAAATGGGCCCCTGAAGGCGTGCCGCAGCAATTCATGGAAGCCGGCATTTATGAGAATGACTATGTCCGCGAGGACGGCGTGTGGAAGATCAAACGACTGGATTACATGATGCAGTGGCAGGGTGACTATGAAGAAGGTTGGTCCAAAACGATCAGCCATTTGCAACCCGCGATGGAATGCTACCCGGCCAATCCCATCGGGCCGGACGAAATTCGCAGCGAAGAAAATTACCGCCAGACCTGGCCGCACCGTCAGGATGTGCCGATGCACTATGCGCATCCGAAGCTCGGCGCGATTTTGGCGAAATAAATCCTCCCCGGAACGGGGAGGTGGCGCGCCCTGCGCGACGGAGGGGGCAGGTGAAGCCAGTATCATTCTTGCAAGCCTGAGTTCGGCTTCAACCGGCCCCTCCACCACTTCGTGGTCCCCCTCCCCGTTCCGGGGAGGATTTTAGGAAGGTGAAACGCGATGACTTTACTCCCCGATGGCAGCGAAAAAGGGCTGCGCGGCTATGCCGATGAACGCGGTGTTCGCACCCGCATCGGTTTGGCACCCGCCGCTGGAACCGTTGATAAGAAGGCTCCTTACAAACGGATCGCCACCGAGGAGGCTTGGACCTTCCCCGAATTGGTGAAGGCGCAGGTCGATTATATGAATTCGCCGGATGCGCCTGATGATGCGTCGCTTCGGATGGGCGGGATGTTTGCGCACCAGCAAAAGCTTCAGCATATGTTGCAAGATATCGGCGAAGGCCGTCTGGCTCATATGGATGAATATGGGATCGACCGGCAGCTCCTTCTGCTCACCTCACCCGGTGTGCAGGTTGTGCGCCCCTCCGATGGCACCGCGTTTGCGCGCGAAGCCAATGACCGCGCGGCGGAGAGTTGTAAACGCTGGCCGGACCGCTTCTCCGCTCTCGCCGCGTTTGATCCGCGCGATGTGGCAGGGTCGGTCAAGGAAATTGAGCGGGCGATGACATCGCTCAAGCTCAACGGGGCCGTCCTCAATTCCCACTTTCAGGGCCGCTACATCGATGAGCCTGCTTATGAGCCGATCCTTGAAGCGCTCGAACATCATGACGCCGCTCTGTATATCCATCCGACCGCACCCTATCACGCCAAACATTATCAGGATCGGGGTTTCTTCGGCGCGCTCGCGGGGTTCCCGCACGATGTATGGGTCCATACGATGGGGCTGATCTTTTCGGGTGCGTTCGACAAATATCCCAAGCTCCGCCTTGTGATCGGGCATATGGGGGAGAATCTTCCGCTCACGCTCTACCGGTTCGACTGGATGCAGTACAACGCTGACGGCATTCCCGGCATGCGGGGCGGACAGCCTGCGGTGACGCTTAAGCACCCCGTCAGTTACTATTTCAAAACCAACATCTGGATCACGACGTCGGGCGTCGGCTGGGAACCCGCAATCAAATTCTGCCAAGAAGTGATGGGGCCAGATCGGATACTTTACGCGATGGACTATCCCTATCAGCAATCATCCGACGAACTCGCGGCCTATGACCGGATGAAGATGCCCGCCAAACATAAAAAGATGCTGATGCAATCGAACGCGGAGCATGTATTCCGGATATAGCTCGGATGCACAGCCCGGAAAATATACTCTCAATTTTGGCAGGATTTTACCAAACCGGCGGTTGAGACTAACGATAGATCGCGCATTCTACCCCCTTGACGAGCCAAGCTGAACATTCGTAAGTGTTGCATACAAAATGAGAGGATCAAGGATGGCCGACGTCACCCTCTACCACTGGGAACCCAATGCAAACTCCGGCAAGCCGATGCTCGCGCTGATGGAAAAAGGCGTTGCGTTCGACAGCCATTATCTCGATCTGCTCAATTTTGATCAGCACGCACCAAGCTATCTAGCGATCAATCCGCAAGGCACGATCCCGGCGATGACCCACGGAGACCGGGTGCTAACCGAATCCACAGCGATCATGGAATATGTGGATGACATGTTTGCGGGGCCAAAGCTGATGCCCGACGATCCGGTTGATCAATGGCGGATCCGCTGGTGGATGAAGTTTATGGATCAGTGGCTTGCGCCGAGTTTCTCAATGTTCGGCTGGAAGTTTTTCGTTGGCCCCAATGCGCGTGCCCAGCGCGACGAGGCTGAATTGGAAGCGGCGATCAACCGCATCCCACTGCCAGAACGACAAGTCGCCTGGCGCAAAGCGATCTACGGCCTGTTCAGCGATGCGGAGATGGCCGAAAGCGGACGCCGCATTGGTGTCGGCATCCGAATGCTGGAGGACGCACTGGGCAAGCGTGAATGGCTGGCGAGTGACCATTATAGTCTCGCCGATTGTAACGGGTTCAACCTTGCCTACGCCCTGCCCCTGTCTCAGCCCGACCTTTCCAACGACAAGCTGACGCCCAACATCATGCGCTGGCTCCGCGCAATCTACGCGCGCCCAGCGACAAAGGCCTGCTGGGCAATGGGCAAGACCGATATGGTCAAGCGGGTCGCCATCCTTGAGCAGGACTATATCGCATGAGCATGACCCTGTATCACGGCGAACCCAATGGCCCCTCGCTGACTGTTCTTGCAGCGCTGGTTGAGAAAGGATTGGAGGCCGATCTCGTCAGCCTCGATCTCGCGCATGGTGATCGCCACGGCTCCAATTGTGAGCGCAACACTGACGTCGACATGAGCATTGAGGGCGAAGGCCCCGTGCTTGTGGTGGATGGCCCAAATGGCAAGGAGGCAATGGCGGACAGCGTGTTCATCGCTTGCTATCTCGATGATGTCGGGCACGGCCCCAAGCTACGTCCCGCAGACGCTTATGCGCGGTGGGAAGTGATGATGTGGTGCCGCCAGATCATCGAACGGCTTGCGCCCGCTGCGGCGTTTCTGGGGTGCAAGGCGCATCTCCACGGAAAACTGACGGCAATGCTCGAAGGCGTGTTCGACGGGATCACGTCGCGCATCCATAGTGAAGATCTGCGGGCGCGCTGGCACGACGTGCGGGACGGCGTTTTTTCAGCAGAACAGGTCGCTGATTCGATTGCCAAGGTCACGCAGGCTGTCGAAAAGTGCGAAGCCCGACTGGAGGGACGTGAGTGGCTAATGGGTGATTTCTCGCTCGCTGACCTAGAGACTTATGCCTGGCTTGCCGGGATGGTGGAGCTGGTGCCCGATGCCTTTACGACCGCCCCCCGGACGAATGCCTGGCTCGCCCGCGTTCATGATCGTCCCTCCGTCCAGCGGGCACTGAGCGTTGCAACGATTGCCGACCCGCGACAATCATGGGCTCCCGGGCCAGAGATCAACCGTTGGGGCTAGGAAGCCGCTAGACAATCATCACCGTTACGGGCAGCATTGCCCGCGAAGAATCAGGGTGACGGACCAAAAAAGGTCATGCACCAAAGTGAGAGGAAGAAATATGAAGACGTCGCGTTCAATTTTGATCGCCAGCCTGATGCTTGGCATGGCTGCACTCACCGGCTGTGGTGGTGCTGGCAGCGGCAAGAATGCCGCAGTTGATGATGCGCGTCTTGCCGCTGGAGAACCGGATGGTGCCAACTGGCTATCCTATGGCCGCACTTATGACGAGCAGCGTTTCTCTCCCCTTACTCAGGTTTCCGACAGTAATGTGGGTCAACTTGGCCTTGAATGGTCTGCCGACATGGATACTGCGCGCGGGCAGGAGGCAACACCGATTGAAGTTGACGGCGTCCTCTACACCTCAACCGCGTGGAGCATGGTCAAAGCCTATGATGCAACCACGGGCAAGAAGCTGTGGGAGTTTGATCCGCAGGTGCCCAAGGAAAAGCTTGTCGATGCTTGTTGCGATGCCGTCAATCGCGGTGTCGCGGTGTACAAAGGCAAAGTCTATGTTGCGACGATTGCGGGTGATTTGATCGCCCTCAACGCCGACACCGGAAAGGTCGCGTGGAAAACCCACACGGCCGAAGGTGAGCATATGACGATCACTGGCGCACCGCGCATCGCGAAGGGTAATGTCGTGATCGGTAACGCTGGCGCTGAATATGTTACGCGCGGCTACATCGGTGCTTATAACGCAGAGACCGGCAAAGAAGTGTGGCGTTTTTACACCGTTCCCGGCGATCCGGCGAAGCCTCAAGAAGGCAAACATCTCGACGCTGCGGCAAAAACTTGGACCGGCGAATATTGGAAAGTCGGCGGCGGCGGAACCGTTTGGGATTCGATCACCTATGATCCCGTGACCGATTTGATCTATTTCGGCACAGCAAACGCCGAGCCTTGGAACCCGGCTGCGCGAAGCCCGCAAGGCGGCGACAATCTTTACACCTCCTCCATCGTTGCCGTGAAGGCAGAAACTGGCGAATATGCGTGGCATTTTCAGGAAACACCTGAAGATCGTTGGGATTTTGACTCCGATCAGCAGATCATGACCGCAGATTTGGACCTGAACGGCACCAAGCAGCATGTGATCATGCACGCGCCCAAGAACGGATTTTTCTACACACTTGATGCCAAAAGTGGAAAGTTCATCTCGGGCAAACCTTTCGCCACCTTAATTACGTGGGCGAAGGGCCTCGATCCTGTGACGGGCCGCCCAATCGTCAACCCGGACGCGGAATATGAAAAAACCGGTAAGCCGTTCGTCAGTTTCCCCGGCGCGATGGGCGCGCATAGCTGGAACCCGATGTCGTACAGCCCCAAAACAGGCTTGGTCTATATCCCCGCGAACCAAGCCGCCCAGCCCTACAATGCGGCAGCAAAGGGTTGGAAGCCCGCCGATGTTGGCTTCCAACTTGGCTTGGAGAGTTCGGTTGTATCGATGCCCGCTGACGTGAAGGCACGTGCCGCGGCTTTTGCGGGCACCACCGGATCGCTTATCGCCTTTGATCCAGTGGCGGGCAAGGCGCGTTGGACTGTTGAGCATCCCGGCCCCTCGAATGGCGGCACCCTCGCGACGGCGGGCAATCTTGTGTTCCAGGGAACAGCCGGCGGCGAGTTCCGCGCTTATGCGGCAGACACCGGAAAGCAACTTTGGAAGTTCCCCACGCAGACCGGCATCATCGCCGCACCAATGACGTATTCGGTCAAGGGTCAGCAATATGTCGCGATCATGGCGGGATGGGGCGGCGTGTTTGACGTCGCGCCTCCAGGCTTCCTCGCCCGCAAATCTGGCTCGGTCCGCAACATCAGCCGTCTGTTAGTGTTCAAGGTTGGCGGCAAGGCCGTGCTTCCTGCCGCACCTGTCGATGCAAAGTTGCCACTCGATCCGCCGCCCTTCGTCGGCAAGCCTGAACAGGTTGCTGCAGGCACAATCATCTATGCCAATAGCTGCGCCTTTTGCCACGGCGATTCGGGCATGGCAGGTGGGCTCAATCCTGATCTCCGCCACTCCGCCGCGCTCAGCAACCCCAAACTGTGGCAGGATATCGTCCACGACGGCATCTTGAAGGGCAATGGCATGGTCGCTTGGAGCAAGAACTTCTCACCCGAACAAATTGAGACAGTCCGCCAATATATCATCAAGCGCGCCAATGAAGATAAGGCGCTTGAAGGTGGGAACGCTAAAAAGATAGCAATGCGTTGATTGCGGCACGAAAATCCGCTTATCCTGAGCTGGGATTGAGCTTGTCGAAAGCCCTTGTCGAAGGGCAGTAGGCGTTGGCCCTTCGATACGAGCCCCTTCGACTGCCTTGCAGGCGCTCAGGACAGGCTTCGACTTCGCTCAGTCTCTACTCAGGATAAGCGGTTTTTCGTGCCTCAATATAAACCAGCAAGAGTCTAGGCCGACGAACGGATCTGGAGAATATCAGACCCGTTCACCGTCGCGTGCCTCCACCATGTCGTCACGGTTGGTGTCGAAGTCGCTGGCTGCATGGCGTTCGCGCAGTCTCGTTTCAGGCTGACCGAACGGGCGATTGACCATCCGACCACGCTTCACTGCCGGACGGCTACCAACTTGAGAAACCCAACGGTCCAGATTTGGATATTCCTGCACGGACAGGAACTCCTGAACATTATAGGCTTCCCGCATGATCGAGCCGTACCACGGCCAGATGGCCATATCCGCAATCGTATAGTCACTGCCAACCATATACTCATTGGTCGCCAGGTGCGTATCGAGAACGTGCAATTGGCGCTTCGTCTCCATCGCAAAACGGTTGATCGGATATTCCATCTTGAACGGCGCATAGGCATAGAAATGCCCAAGCCCCCCGCCAACATAGGGCGCAGAGGCCATTTGCCACATCAGCCAATTCATCGTTTCGGTGCGCTTGTGAAGATCAGTCGGCAAAAATGCGCCAAACTTTTCGGCCAGATAAAATAACATCGAGCCGCTTTCGAACAGCCGGACAGGGGGAGAAACTGAATGATCCATCATCGCAGGGATTTTGGAATTCGGATTGACCGCCACAAAGCCGCTTGAAAATTGATCGCCCGCGCCGATGGAGATCATCCAGGCGTCATATTCTGCCCCCGCGTGGCCTAGCGCCAGCAGTTCTTCGAGCATGATCGTGACTTTGACGCCATTGGGCGTCCCCATCGAATAAAGCTGAAACGGATGTTTGCCAATTTCAAGCACTTTGTCGTGCGTCGCGCCGGAGACGGGGCGGTTGATATTGGCGAACTGGCCACCATTTTCGCTGTCCCACGCCCACACTGCTGGTGGGGCATATCCTGGCGGTTGGTTTTTGCTCAAGTCGGGAGAAGAATCTGTCACGCTGAGCATCCTTTTCAGCAAAATTGCGATGGATCATCCTAGCCTGAAAAGCCAGAAAGGCGCTACTTAAATTTTGTATGCAACACGAACGATTGTTGTTAGGTTCTCGTCCGAAGTAGATCAGACAGAGTCGCTTTTGAGAGGATGACCGATGAACGAGATGACCACGATAAACCGTGCCCAACGCGAATATTCCGATGCCGCAAAGAAAGCTCTGGCTCGCAAGCCTGCGCTTTTCATCAACAATGAATGGGTATCGTCTAGCCACGACAAAGTGATTGAGATGGAAGACCCTTCCAACGGCAAAATCATCTCCTCCTTCGTCGACGCGTCTGATAAGGATGTGGACCGTGCCGTTGCTGCGGCGCGCAATGCCTTTGATGATGGTCGCTGGTCAAACTTGCCGCCAATGGTGCGGGAACGGACAATGCACCGCCTTGCTGATCTGATGGAAGCGCATGCGGGCGAATTCGCGGAGCTTGAGGCCATCGACAATGGCAAGGCCGTGAGCATGGCGGGTGCGGTCGATATTCCCGGCGCAATTAGCCAGATCCGTTTCATGGCCGGTTGGGCCTCCAAGGTCGCTGGTGAAACCACCCCACCCTATACAATGCCCGCCGGAACGGTGTTCAGCTATACGGTGAAGGAGCCGGTCGGCGTCTGCGCACAGATTGTGCCGTGGAACTTTCCGCTGCTGATGGCCTGCCTCAAGATCGCCCCTGCCCTTGCGGCGGGCTGCACGATTGTGTTGAAGCCCGCCGAACAGACGTCGCTCACGGCCCTTCGCCTCGCTGATCTTGTCGCCGAAGCTGGTTTTCCTGCCGGCGTGCTGAACATCATCACGGGCAACGGCCACACCGCCGGTGATCGCATGGTCAAGCATCCTGATGTCGATAAGGTCGCCTTCACCGGTTCGACCGAAATAGGCAAGGTGATCAACAAAAACGCAACCGATACGATGAAGCGCGTGACGCTGGAACTGGGCGGTAAATCGCCAGTCGTTGTGATGCCGGATGTGGATGTTGCCTCAACCGCGCCCGGTGTTGCGGGCGCAATTTTCTTCAACGCGGGTCAGGTCTGCGTTGCCGGATCGCGGCTTTATGCGCACCGTTCGGTGTTTGACCAAGTATTGGAAGGCATGGCCCAAACCGCACCCTTCTGGGCACCGCGCGCATCACTTGATCCCGAAGCGCATATGGGCGCGATCATCAGCAAAGAACAACATGACAAGGTGATGGGCTATATTGAAGCGGGCAAGCGTGACGGCGCCAGCGTCGCGA
>JBJOLA010000004.1:0-6724 GCA_046045815.1 Pseudomonadota bacterium | reverse complement strand
AATGGCCGCCTGCACCGTGGAGGGCAGGGCGCAGAGGAACAAAATGCCCAGCCACAGGCCGGGAGACAGGAAATGGGGCATGAGTTGAGACAGGCTCAGTCCGGCAAGCGGGATGAATGCAAAGCCGAACGCCAGCACCGCCAATTGCAATCGCCAATGTTTGAGCCCCGCCCAAACGGCCTCATGCGCCAATCTCAATCCGTGGAAAAAGAACAGGCTGAAGATTGCGGCGTTGGAGATTATCCCCGCAATCTCCAGCCCACGGCCTTGCGCGGGGAGCAGGCTCGCCAGCGCGATCACAGCGGCGAGGATCAGGATGAACGGATCAGGGATGAAGCGGCGCAACATCAACATCTCATGGCGTGCACTGCCGCTCGGCGCAACCCGCACCTACCCTTTAGCGAGCGCGACGCGGGCATCTTCGATCAGTTGGGGCACCGCTTTCTCATTGAGCGGTGCCATGATGTGGACTCCGCCAACCCCGTCAATTTCTGCCAGTTCGCGGATCAGTTCAACCGCAATGGCGCGTCCCTCTCCGCGTTGATCTTCGGCGGTCTCGATCCGGTCGATGAGCGCGGGCGGGATGATTGATCCATAGAGATTGTCGACAATCCACCGGGCTGATTTGGCGGATGCCAGCGGCGCGACGCCCACGAGCAGTGGGAAATTCTGGGGCACACCGCAGTCCCGCAGGCGCGCGATATAACGGCGGATGACGTCTGCATCCATGCAGAATTGCGTCTGGGCAAATTGAGCGCCGGCGCTTATTTTTGCCAGCAAAGCCTTTGGCTCCCAGCCGTCTGTCGGATCAATCGGCGCGTCCGCACAACCAGCAATGAGCTTGACCGATCCCGCAATCTCGCGACCACTCGGCAGTTTGCCGCCCGAGATCATCTGGACGGTTTCGATCAACTGATTTGAATTCACATCAAACACAGCCTTAGTCTCGGGCTGATCCCCCTTCGTTGGATCATCGCCCGTCAACAGCAGAAATGCCCGCACCCCAAGCGCCGCAGCGCCAACGAGCGATCCCTGTAATGCAATCCGATTGCGATCTCGGCATGTAAACTGGCAGATTGGTTCCACTCCGGCCTGCATCATCAGCGCAGACGCCGCCAGTGGGTCCATCGTGGCGCGCGCCGATGCGCCGTCCGTCACATTCACCGCATCGGCAAGGCCTTTTAGTGGGATGACCTTGTCAATCAACGCTTGGGGATCAACCGAAAGCGGCGGAGTGATTTCGCTGGTCAGCGCAAAGCGGCCAGAGGCGATGACGTCGGCGAATCCGGTTTGCATAACGCCATGCTAGTCGGATAGAGTTTGTATGCAACACATATCATCGTTGTGGCTAGCCACATTCATCGCAATGTGCTAGCCGAATGCCATGGCACGAACTTCAAATGCGCAGCTCAACATAAGATCGACACCTGCCAAGCAGCGTGCAACTGAGCTTGCCCGCGCCACCGGCAAAACTGTGGCACAAGTGGTCGAAGAGGCAGTGTTGGCATACCGACCAGAACCGCCTGCCGACGAAGTTCTGCCGGAGGGGCTCGTCCGCAAGGGCAGGATGTTGGTCCTCGATAGGAACAGGGGCCAAAAAACGACGCTTGCAGACACGAATCGCATGATCGACGATGCTAGGAATAGAGACTTATGGGGCAATTACGAGGATTGATCGATACAAATGTCCTCGTCGCGCTGGTCGATCCCGAACATCTTCATCACCAGCATTCGTTGGATGTGACGGTTGGGGAAAAACCTGAAAGCTTTGCGGTTGCGTTACATTCGCTAACCGAATTTTTTCATGTTGCAACGCGTCAATCACCCCGAGGACTTGGCTTGAAGCCGCTTGTCGCTCAGGCTTTCCTGGACGATCATATTTCGGCGTTTAGCATCATTGGATTGAGCATCGAAGAGCATCTCGCCACCGTGCGCCAATTTGCCACAACCGGGCGTGGCGGGCCACAAGTCTATGACTATTTGATCGGCCAACTCGCCGTTCTTTATAATATCCCGCTTATCATCACGTGGAATGTCAAGCATATGGCCCCGCTTTTCCCATTGCTCACGGTCGTCACACCCACTCAATTCATCAAGGAGTCCTGAAACGTGCCCACCCTCGTTCTTATCCGTCACGGCCAATCCACTTGGAATCTGGAAAACCGCTTCACCGGCTGGTGGGATGTGGACGTCACCGAAAAGGGCGTTGGCGAAGCGCGGGCAGCGGGCGTTTTGATGCGCGAAAAGGGCCTGGATTTTGATGTTTGCTTCACCTCTCTCCAATCTCGGGCAATCAAAACGCTCAATCTGGCGCTTGAGGAAATGGGGCGGTTGTGGCTGCCGGTTGAAAAAGACTGGCGCCTGAATGAACGCCACTACGGCGGGCTGACGGGGCTTAACAAGGCTGAGACGGCAGCCAAGCACGGCGAAGAACAAGTCCATATCTGGCGGCGATCCTTCGATATCCCGCCGCCGCCATTGGAGGCAGGTAGCGCCTATGATCTCTCGTCGGATCGCCGCTATGCCGGTATTGATATCCCCCAAACCGAAAGCTTGAAAGATACGATTGCCCGCGTGCTCCCCTATTGGGACGCCCGTATCGCGCCTGAACTCAAGGCGGGCAAAAGAGTGATAATTTCGGCGCATGGCAATTCGTTGCGGGCGCTGGTCAAACACCTCTCCGGCATCCCGGACGCCGATATCACGTCACTGGAAATACCGACCGGACAGCCAATTGTGTATGAACTGGACGGTGACCTCCGAGCGCTCGACCGCTATTATCTCTCAGAACGTTGAGCGCGGGCGGCATACATAGCAGCATCCGCGCGCGACAGGAGTGAGGCAACGGTGTCACCCGGCTCGACCATCGCCAGACCAATTGAAACGGCGACACTGAGCGACACGCCCTCAAAGTCGAGCACGCTCTTTGCAATGTCCGTATTCAGTGCGTCGGCCTTGGCCTGCGCAGATGGCTGATCCAGATGATCAAGCAGTAACCCAAATTCATCGCCGCCGATCCGGGCCACCTGATCCGTCCCCCGCAGACTGGCTTTGAGCAGCGATGCAACATGGATCAGTAGCGCGTCCCCGGCATGATGGCCGTAGACATCGTTGATCCGTTTCAGCCCATCCAGATCGACGAAGAGCAAAGCTGCCGACGTCGCGTGTCGCCCTGCTTGCTGTAAAATGCGTTCGACGCCGCGCAAAAACGCTCTGCGATTAGGTATCGGTACCAGTGTATCCGTATCGGCGATCTGTTCGAGTTCAACAATCCGGGATTTCAAGCTATCAAGTGTCGCGACCAAGCGCGCATTCTCATCGGTCAGTCGGGTGACGATTTCGTCCTGATTGTGGGTGTCACTCACAAGATTATTCCCGCCCTTTTAGAGTTCATCGCAGATACTAGGATTTGTTGACCGGAAAGAAAAGTATATTGTACACCGCTACTTCTCTATCTGCGCCACCCAGCCCGGATTGCACATCGTCACCGTGCTGGCTAAGAGCTTTCAGCCTTGGAGTAGGTAACGGGGCAGAACTTTAATCATGTCAGGTGCACCGCCGCTGGTCGGCATCATCATGGGCAGCACGTCCGATTGGGAAACGATGCAGCACGCAGCGCAGACATTGGATGCGCTCGGCGTCGCGCATGAAACCAAAATCGTCTCAGCCCACCGCACGCCAGATCGCCTAGTCACATATGCGAAGTCAGCGGTTGATCGCGGACTAAAGGTTGTGATCGCGGGCGCGGGCGGCGCGGCGCATCTTCCCGGAATGGCAGCATCGATGACTCGGTTGCCGGTGCTCGGCGTGCCCGTCGAATCCAAGGCACTCCAGGGCATGGATAGTTTGCTGTCGATTGTGCAGATGCCTGCCGGGGTGCCGGTTGGCACTCTCGCGATTGGCAAAGCCGGCGCGGTCAATGCCGGGCTGCTAGCAGCGTCGATCCTCGCGCTGTCTGACGCAGCCTTGGCGGCCCGCCTTGATGCGTGGCGTGTCAGCCAAACTGACGGTGTGGCAATCGATCCTGTATGACGGCACTCCCCCCCGGATCAACGATTGGTATTGTAGGCGGCGGTCAGCTGGGGCGGATGCTTGCGCTTGCGGCGGCGCCGCTCGGTTACAGAGTTCATATTTTCGCGCCCGACGCGGATTGTTGTGCGGCAGAAGTTTCTGCGGCCTTCACGTGCGCGGCATATGATGACCGTGCGGCGCTGGCAGCATTTGCGCGTGCCATCGACGTTGCGACGTTTGAGTTCGAAAATGTCAACGCCGCGCCGCTCAGCATCGTCGCGGAACACGTGCCTTTCTGGCCACCGATCAGCGCCCTTGAGATTGGGCAAGACCGGGTTGCGGAAAAAAGTTTCGCCGCAGATCTCGGCGCGCGGACAGCCGATTGGGCGGCGGTATCAAGCCGTGATGATCTCGATGCGGCGATGGCAAAGGTCGGCACCCCGGCGATCCTCAAGACGGTACGTTTCGGATATGACGGCAAGGGGCAGGCCCGCCTCAAAAGCGCTGCAGATGCGGACGCAGCGTGGGCCGCACTGCGGGGATATCCAGCGATCCTGGAAGCAATGGTGTCGTTCAAGCATGAATTCTCCCTGCTGGTGGCGCGTGATCAAGCCGGAACAATCGCATTTTGGGATGCGCCGGAAAATATCCACCGTGACGGCATTCTGGATACATCCACGATTCCAGCCGATGAGATCATCCGCCAGCAAATCCCGGCGGCGCGCGCGCTTGGTCGGCGGGTTGCTGAAAAGCTCGCCTATGTTGGCGTTCTCGCCATCGAGTTCTTCGCCGGGAAGGATGGCCCCGTGTTCAACGAGATCGCGCCGCGCGTGCACAACAGCGGCCATTGGACCATTGAAGGAGCGGTAACGTCACAATTTGAAAATCACATAAGGGCGGTGGTTGGACTACCACTCGGTTCAACCGCGCAGACGGGATCGAGCGTCTCCATGCGTAATTTGATCGGCGATGATGTCGAAGATTGGCCCCTGCTTGCAGCGGATCCCGGTGCGCATCTCCACCTCTACGGCAAGGGCGAAGCACGCCCCGGTCGCAAGATGGGTCATGTCACGTGGGTCAAGTGATAGGCTGAACGAACGTCATCCGCGAACGACAATGCTGCAAAAGTTTACGACCTGTTTACCCTTTCTGGCTAGGACAGCGCTGAGTTAAACAGTAATTCCGTAGGTCAGAAAAATATGAGTGCATTCGGAAGACGCCCTGGAGCCAGTGGATCGGGGGGGAATCGCCCATCCTTTGGTGTCGCGCGCCCCATGCATGGGCCTGGCCCCGCTATCCCAGCACGCGATGAAGAATTGAACGGAGGATCACAATTCCCGCCACTCAATTCTGTTCCGTTGCCAGGGCATCAGCATTCACCTGAAACAAAAATGCCTGAGATGGACGCGATGGAACGCCTCCATCAGCGCGAAAATGCGCTTATGGAGGAACAGCCCAAGGCAGAAGGCTTTGAGGCGAGCGTCCACAAGATCAAGGAACAGGTGCTGCCGCGCCTGCTCGAACGGATTGATCCCGAAGCGGCGGCGACGCTGACGAAAGACGAACTAGCCGAAGAATTCCGGCCGATCATCGGTGAAGTGCTTGCAGAACTCAAACTCACCCTCAACCGCCGCGAACAATTCGCGCTGGAAAAGGTGCTGGTCGACGAATTGCTCGGTCTCGGGCCGCTCGAAGAATTGCTCAATGACCCAGCCATTACCGATATCATGGTCAACGGACCAGATCAGACCTATATCGAAAAAAAGGGCAAGCTCATCATTGCCCCGATCCAGTTCCGTGATGAAGCGCATCTATTTCAGATCGCCCAGCGCATCGTGAACTCGGTCGGTCGGCGGGTTGATCAAACCACGCCGCTTGCCGATGCGCGTTTGAAAGACGGTTCTCGTGTGAACGTGATCGTGCCGCCACTCTCCCTGCGCGGCACCGCAATCTCGATTCGTAAATTCTCCGCAAAGCCGATCACGCTCGATATGATGGCCAAGGGCGGCTCCATGTCTGAAAAGATGGCAACCGCGCTCAAGATTGCGGGTGCCTGCCGGTTCAACATCGTTATTTCCGGTGGTACGGGCTCGGGTAAAACGACAATGCTCAACGCCTTGTCAAAAATGATCGATCCTGGCGAACGCGTTCTGACGATCGAAGATGCCGCCGAACTCCGCTTGCAACAGCCACATTGGCTGCCGCTCGAAACCCGGCCGGCCAACCTTGAAGGCCAGGGTGAAATCAGCATCCGCGATCTTGTGAAGAACGCACTGCGTATGCGGCCAGATCGGATTATCTTGGGCGAAATTCGCGGGAGCGAGTGTTTCGATCTGCTCGCCGCGATGAACACGGGCCACGACGGCTCGATGTGTACGCTCCACGCCAACTCGCCGCGTGAAGCCCTAGGCCGTATGGAAAATATGATCATGATGTCTGACATCAAGGTGCCGAAAGAAGCCATTTCCCGCCAGATTGCAGATTCGGTTGATCTGATCATTCAGGTCAAACGTCTGCGCGACGGTTCACGCCGCATTACGGACATCACCGAAGTGATCGGCATGGAAGGCCCGGTGATCGTCACGCAACAGCTGTTCAAGTTTGAATATCTCTCCGAAGATGCAGACGGAAAAATTGTTGGCGAATATCGCGGCATGGGTCTGCGCCCCTATACGCTCGACAAGGCCCGGCAATACGGCTTTGATGGGCCGTT
>JBJOLA010000339.1:0-13391 GCA_046045815.1 Pseudomonadota bacterium | reverse complement strand
AAGATATCGTGCTGATGAAGGCGGTTGGGATCAACCCGATTGTCGTCCACGGTGGCGGGCCTCAAATTGGCGCGATGCTCAAGAAGCTCGGCGTTGAAAGCAGCTTTGTAGACGGTCTGCGTGTGACCGATGCTGAAACCGCCAAGGTGGCCGAGATGGTGCTTTCCGGCGCGATCAACAAGGAAATCGTCGGCTGGATCGCTGAAGCGGGCGGCAAGGCGGTAGGCATTTCCGGCAAGGATGGCGGCTTCGTCACCGCAGAGAAAGTGGCACGCACGACCCGCGATCCCGATAGTAACATTGAAAGTGTGGTTGATCTGGGCTTTGTGGGGGAACCCAAAAAGATCGACCGGACAATCCTTGACACTATTTCTGCTGCGGGAATGATCCCGGTGGTGGCACCCATCGGCGTCGGTGCGGACGGGCACACCTACAACATCAATGCGGATACGATGGCGGGCAGCATTGCGGCTGCGATTACTGCTGATCGGCTGTTTCTGCTGACCGACGTCGCGGGCGTACTCGACAAGGATGGCGCGTTGCTCTCCGATCTCGATCCGGCCAAGATTAACGCCCTGCGCGCAGACGGCACGGTGACCGGCGGCATGATCCCCAAGCTTGAAACCTGCATCACGGCCGTCGAAGGCGGGGTCGATGCGGCAGTCATTCTTGACGGACGGGTGGCGCATGCGATGCTGATCGAAATATTCACAAAAAGCGGTGCGGGTACGCTCGTCCACCGTTGACCCAGGGAGGCCAAGCAATGACCATCATGATTTTCGGGATTATCAGCTACTTACTGTCGATCATGAGCACGATAATCTTCGTCCAGTTCATCATGTCTATCCTGATTTCGTTCAACGTTATCAACACCTACAATGATTTTGTGGCGATGATCTGGAAGGCGCTCAACGTCATCACGGAGCCGCTGTACAGGCCGATCCGCAAGATATTGCCGGATATGGGCGGGATCGATTTTTCACCGGCGGTGGTGCTTATCCTGATCAACATCTTGCAGCGCTTCGTTCTGCCTGCCCTGCTATTCCCAAGCTTCTGATCGTATGAATTTAGTATGCAACACATACTAAATTAGATAGAGTGCCGCAAATATTGGGAGGATCAACATGACGGCATCACTTATCGATGGAAAAGCCTATGCGGCTACCCTGCGAGGAAAAATCACGGAGGGCGTGGAAGCTTTTCGCACTGAGACCGGCAGCGTGCCGGGGCTGGCCGTGGTGCTGGTGGGAGAAGATCCTGCGTCTGCTGTCTATGTCCGCAACAAAGGCAAGCAGACCGTCGAGGTCGGCATGGCGAGCTTTGAACATAAACTGCCCACTGATACCGCCCAGACCGATCTGATCGCGCTGGTTGAGCGCCTCAATGCCGATGACGGGGTGGACGGGATTCTCGTCCAGCTGCCGCTCCCCAAGCATCTTGATGAAATGGCGGTGATCTCCGCGATCCATCCAGACAAGGATGTTGACGGACTCCATGTGGTGAGCGCGGGACGGCTGGTGGCGGGGCTGCCCGGCATGGTCAGCTGCACACCGCTCGGCTGCATGATGTTGATCAAGGATAAATTGGGCGATGTATCGGGCAAGGAAGCGGTGGTCATCGGCCGGTCTATCTTGGTCGGTAAGCCAGTGGCGCAGTTGCTGCTCGCCGCCAATTGCACGGTGACGATGGCGCATAGCCGCACGCAGAATCTGGCCGACGTCGTGCGCCGTGCTGACATCGTTGTGGCTGCTGTTGGTCGCGCCGAAATGGTCAAGGCAGACTGGATCAAGCCCGGCGCCTGCGTGATTGACGTTGGCATCAACCGCGTTCCCGCAGCGGAAGAAGGCAAGACCCGGCTCGTCGGGGATGTTGCCTATGCGGAGTGCGCAGAAGTCGCTGGTTCGATCACCCCGGTTCCTGGTGGTGTAGGCCCGATGACGATTGCCTGCCTCCTCCACAACACGCTACAAGCCGCGCGGATGCGGCGCGGGATGGAGCAGGACAAAAGGTTTTAGGCTGGGCCAGGACGCCGTCTATCCTGAGTGGTGATTGAGTTCTTACCGAAATCGCGTATCGAAGGACGGTGGAAGCGGTCCTTCGATAGGGGCCTTCGACAAAAGCTCAGTCCCAACTCTGGATGAGCGGTTTTTTGGACTGGCCAACGTGACTCTATGAACCCCCTTTTCCTCTCAGCACTTGTTACCTTTTTTGTGGTGATTGACCCCCCAGGTTGCGCGCCGATCTTTGCGAGTCTGACATCGGGCACACCGACCGCCCACCGGCGGACGATGGCGATCCGCTCAACCCTGATCGCGACGGGTATTCTCCTGTTCTTCGCCCTACTCGGCAAGCAGTTGCTCGGCGCGATGGGGATCAGTTTAGATGCGTTCCGGATCGCGGGCGGGATCATGCTATTCCTGATCGCGCTCGACATGGTGTTTGAAAAGCGCACTGAACGGCGCGAAAACCGGGCGGAGGATGTGAAGGCACATCCCGAACATGAAGATATCTCGGTATTCCCGATGGCGATCCCGATGATCGCAGGGCCGGGTTCAATCGCGTCGGTGATGCTGATGATGGCACGCGCCAACGGGACGACGGAAGTGCTGACCGTGCTCGGCGCGCTTGCAATTGTCCTGCTCGCAACGCTCCTGGGGTTGCTCGCTGCGGGGCCGCTGATGACGCTGCTCGGTTACCGGGTGGAGGCGATGATTACGCGGTTACTCGGCGTGGTGCTGGCTGCGTTGGCAGCGCAGTTCGTGGTTGACGGCATCAAGGCAAGCTTTTCGCTATAACGCCACCCTTGCGAAATGGCCCCAGTTCGGCAAGAAATTCCATGTCTCGTTCTACCGAACGCTGCTCGCGCGCTATAAAATCGGCGATTGCGCCGCGAAATCCGGCGTCGGCGATATAGTGGGCAGACCATGTCGGCACCGGCAGATAACCGCGCGCCAATTTATGCTCGCCCTGCGCACCCGCCTCAACACGGGAAAGGCCGTTGGCAATCGCGAAGTCAATTGCTTGATAATAACAGAGTTCAAAATGGAGACACGGCACGTCCTCGCTACAGCCCCAATAGCGTCCGTAAAGCGCATCGGCTCCGATCAGATTGAGGGCACCGGCGATGGGCCTCCCGTCGCGCTGGGCGAGGATCAGATATATCTTGTCAGCCATCGTTGCGCTGATCTGGCTGAAAAACTCCCGCGTCAGATAGGGCCGCCCCCATTTGCGCGCGCCGGTATCCTGATAGAAATGCCAGAACGCATCCCAATGGGCCTCGGTGATGGCATTCCCGGTCAGCCCAATGATCTCAAGCCCGGCCCGCGCGGTTGCCCGTTCCTTGCGGATGGCCTTGCGCTTGCGCGACGCGAGGCTGGCGAGAAAATCGTCAAAGCAAGTGTAGCCAGCATTGGCCCAGTGGAACTGCGTGCCTTCACGAATCAGCCAGCCCGCCGCGCGGAACCGCTCAATATCGCGTGGCTCCAGAAATGTGGCATGCGCTGAGGATAGGCCGTGTTTCTCCACGACACCTTCGGCGGCGGCGATCAGCGCGCGGGCAACATCCTCATCTTCGGTGAGCAACCTTGGCCCCGGCACAGGTGTAAACGGCACCGCGATCTGGAGTTTCGGATAATATTGGCCACCAGCCCGGTGCCAAGCATCCGCCCAGCCGTGATCAAAAACATATTCACCCTGGCTATGGCTCTTGGCGTAAGCAGGCATTGCCCCCGCAAGCGCGCCGTCTGCAACGGCGATTACGATCGGAATCGGCTGCCACCCGGTCTGATGCGTCGCGCTGCCTGAAGTTTCGAGCGCTGACAGCAGTGCATGGGATAGAAATGGATTGCCCGATCCAGCGCAGGCATCCCATGCGGCCGCGTCAATCTCTGCGACACCGCCTTCCAGCCGAGCGACCAGATCGCTCGTCATGCCGGCCGTTCGTAGATCACTTCATCGGCATGAGCGAAGGCAGTGCGTTCCTGCGCAGCGGTCCGCACCGTCCAGGTGAGAATCTTGAGACCCCGGGAACGCTGCTGGGCGGCAAACCGCGCCGGTAAGTCACTGATATCATAGGCGAGGAAATCAGGCCGCGCGCGCCAGAGTGCAATATGCCGCATGGCGCGCCCGCGCAAATTGCGGAAACGCCCGGAATCTTCCTGCTGCGTCACAATCAGCCCGCGAACGAAACGCGGCGCATGATCATAAAACCAGCGGCCAACATTGGGATTGAACGACATCACGGCAACATCGCCGCGATACCCCTCAAGCGCACGGCGCACAGCAAGGCAGAGCACACCGACGAGTGGGCCGGGAGCTTTCACCTCGACCAAAATTGGCACGCGCCCTGCGACAAGAGCCAATATTTCAGACAGGCGGGGGATCGTCTCGCTGGTGCCGCGCAACAGAATTTTATCGAGATTGGCGCCAAGCTGATCGACAAATTCGCCGCTCACCTCTGTCAGCCGGTCAAGCATATCATCATGAAACACAAATGCTTCGCCATCCGCCCCGCCCTGCACGTCGAGTTCAATGCCGTGGCCAGCCGCAATCGCCGCTGTAAAAGCGGCGCGGCTATTCTCGACGATGCCGTGTCCGTGCAGCCCCCGATGCGCAAAGGGTTGTGCCGAGAGAAAAGCGATGCGCTTCTCTTCGGGCGGCGGCGCGATCAGCGAATCAAGCGGGTTTAACAGCGACAATTGCATCCACCTCCACGGCAGCACCCAGCGGCAGCGTCGGCACGCCCACCGCAGCGCGGGCATGGCGGCCCGCCTCACCAAAAACATCAACCATCAGTTCCGACGCGCCATTGGCCACCTTGGGCTGATCGGTAAAGCGCGCATCAGAATTGATGAAAACATTGAGCTTCACAATCCGTTCCACCCGGTCAAGCGATCCCAGCGCCGCCTTCATCTGGGCCAGGATCATGATCCCGCACGCCCGCGCGGCGGCTTGGCCGGTGGCGAGGTTCACATCTTCCCCCAATCGGCCCATCATCACATTGCCGCCCTGGAATGGCAGCTGGCCTGAGACGAACAACATCCCGTTCGCCTCCACCGTGGGCACATAAGCGGCAACCGGTGCGGCAGGCGTCGGCAGGGTGATGCCAAGTTCGGCCAACACGTCATCAATACCACGCTTTGGCGCTTGCGGGTTCATCATTAGGGGTTTGGCGGTAGTCATAGTGGAATTCCCTCAAACCGGTCCATAATCCAGCCGCGCGCGCTGTGCCAGTCGTCAATGCGGGCATGTGCCGCTTTGGGAGTTTTTGCGTTTATCGCGACCCGCGGCTCCCCCACCATATGCAGGCGGAAAACGTCGGGCACATCTTTTGCAACCGAAATGATCTGGTGCGCGAGATCGTCAACAAACACTGTCACGCTCGGCTGATATTCCGCCACGATCCGGGCGAGAGCCGCGCCTTTGTCTCCCTGATTGGTGTAAACTGGCACGTTGATCCCAAAGGCCTGCAACTGCGCGGCGCGTGTATCGCGAAAGCCGTCGGTCAGATTGGTCAACACCACCACATCGGCATGTAACGACAGCGCTTCTAGTGCCTCTGCTGCGCCGGGAATCAAGGGCTGGCGGTGCATTTCGGTTTCGAAAAACCCCTGCAACAACGGCCAAATCTCTGGCCCCGGAATGATCGCGTCGGTTGCCTTGTGGCGGAGCGCATCGACGAAGTTCCCCGAATCGAGATCGAAGTGGATATGATGCGCTTCGTCGAGCCACTCCGCAAAAGGCACAACCATGTGGAGCAATACTTCATCACAGTCACTGATCAGCAGCGGGCGGCTCATGCGCCCAGCCTTTCGCGCGCCGCGATCAGGCGCTCCGGCTTCACCCCGAGCGCCTCAGCACAGGCAATCAGGTCTGGCTGATAAGCTTCTAGAAACGCGAAGACGCCGTCGAGCATCGCAGGGTCATTCAGCCGTCCGCGCAGATCGTCGGCCTCCATACCCGTGAGCGCCAGCAAACGCCCTGCCCGCCCGTCATCAGCCAGCGTCCACGCCAGCGCAGACAGAGCCAGCGCCTGTGCATCTTCTTCAATTGTTTCCCGGATCGGCATCGCTTATTGGGCCCTTAACATCTTGAAGGAAAACGCGTGACAAAAAGGGTGCTCGTTGTCGAGGACAATGAACTGAATCTCAAACTCTTTTGCGATTTACTGCGTGCGCACGGCTATCACGCGGAGGGCGTGAAGGACGCGCGTGAGGCGATTGAGCGCGCCACATTGTTCGCGCCCGAGATCATCATCATGGATATCCAGATGCCCCATATCAGCGGTTTGGAGCTGATCGAGGCGATCAAGCGCGACATCGTGCTCCGCCGTATCCCGATTATGGCCGTCACCGCTTATGCCGGAAAGGGCGACGAGGAGCGGATTCGGGAGGCCGGTGCCGATGCCTATGTTTCGAAACCCATCTCGCTGATGCGCTTCATCGAGGTTGTCAAAAGCCTTGGTGAGATCGCCGACAACCGTGCGATGGCTTAAGCATCACCTCTAAGTATTTGATCGCATTCGGATAAACATGCCTGTGGATAACTTGACTCTGATTCGAATCGCCCCCAGCTTCCGCAACGTCCAAACATAATCCCCGAGTCGCGAATTCGGAGAAGGTTGGCGAGGGTCGTAAGTCAATGCGAATTTCTGCACGTTTAGCGGTGGCATCTCCGGTTTGGGAAGGCGGGCAAACGCCTGCGTCCGGCTATCATGGCAGCAACGTGACTGTCTCCGCGCTCTCGGCACAAGGTTTCGAAGCCGATTGTGCAGGCGATTTTTTGCTCGGCGCTTTGGTACGTCTAAAACTGCCGTGTGCTGGCGTCGCCGTGGCGCGGATTACCGATAGCCGCCCCGGCTGGCTCAGGGCCGATTTCGTCAACCCTGTCGGCGCATCCCGCCTCGCGATGGCAATGGGTTCTGCAACTGTGCTGCAAGCCGCTTAGGGTTTTTCGGCTTAGATTGAGGTGTGTTTTCCGCCTACGCGGGAATGACGGGTAGGTTCAAATCAACGAAAATTGGTATGACTGTGTTGCCGCTCGTCACCCTATAGGCACCCACCCGCGCCGCCACCCCAATTTCCAACACGCCCAAAATGGACGCTGAGGCCTGTTGGAAGCGCCTTGGCAGGTGGAGTGCCTGAATGTCTTCCGAGGCCCTCTAGGAGGCTTCCTAGGGCAATCCAGGCCATCTTCTTGCGCAACTCTCAAACCGTCGCCCTCAGTAGGCGGGGCAATCGAGGCCGGTCTGGCTCTTGGTGAAAATCTCATGCCCGGTTTCGGTGATGCCGATACTATGTTCGAACTGGGCCGAGAGAGACCGGTCACGCGTGACCGCCGTCCAGCCATCATCCAATACTTTGCTATCGGCCCGGCCGATGTTGATCATCGGTTCCACGGTGAAGAACATGCCGGGGCGCAGTTCGGGCCCGGTTCCGGGGCGGCCGGCATGCACCACCTCAGGCGCATCATGGAACAAGCGGCCCAGCCCGTGGCCGCAGAAATCGCGGACGACGCCGTAACGGTGCTTTTCGGCATAAGTCTGGATCGCATGGGCAATGTCGCCAATCGTGTTGCCGGGCTTGGCTTGCTCAATGCCCAGCATCATCGCTTCGTATGTGACTTCGATCAAGCGCTTTGCTTTCAGCGGGACATCCCCGACGAGATAGGTGCGGTTGGTATCTCCGTGCCATCCGTCGACAATCGGGGTGACATCGACGTTGACGATATCACCATCCCGCAGGATTTTAGACGACGGAATTCCGTGGCAAACAACATGGTTGATCGACGTGCAGCAGCTATGGGTATAGCCGCGGTAGTTGAGCGTGGCGGGAATGCCGCCGCCGTCCATCGTCATCTTGCGGACCAGCGTGTCGATATCTTCGGTCGAAATGCCAGGTACGATGAACGGCACCAGCGCATCAAGAATTTCAGCCGCAAGTTTGCCTGCCTTGCGCATGCCCGCAAAGCCATCAGCGCCGTGCAGCTTGATCGCCCCCGAGCGGGTGTGGAGGGTGTCAGCGGTAATGGTTTGATAGTCAGTCATCATCATTTTCTAACATGATTGCGCCCGGAAAACGAGGGGCTATTCCTCCGTATGGACCAGTACCGCTTCCCCGATCAGCAAAAACAGGAAAAACGGGCCCCACGCGGCGAGCAACGGCGGATATGCGCCGAGATTGCCCATCGCCAGACCGAAATTGTCAGCGACAAAATAAGCAAAACCCAACGCCATACCCGTGACGGCGCGCACGAAAAGTTTGCCGGACCGCGCGATCCCAAAGCCAGCGACCGCACCAAGCAGCGGCATCAGCAAGGTTGACAACGGCCCCGATATTTTGTGCCACAGCCCCGCCGTCAATGCACCGGTGGGCCGCCCCGCAGCCTTCAGTTCGTCAATGGCATTCCACAGACTGTGGAAGCTATGGTTTGCCGAATCGACCGCCGCCAGCGTGAACTGATCGGATCGAATGCCCTTGCCGAACAGCATCGTCGGCATCGTCGTCGCTGTGCCGGTGACGACGTCAAACCGACGAACATTTTGAAGCTCCCAAGTATCGCCGACAAGATGGGCAGACTTTGCGTTGATCATTGACTTGAGCGATCCGCCAATCCGGTCGTAGATCGTCACGGTTGCGAGTTGAGTGTGGGGGCCATTCCCGGTCACGACGCCGGCATTGATGAGGTCATCGCCCTGCCTCACCCATACATTGACCTGTGCTTTCCGATCAGTGGGCAATGTGCCATAATCGACCTTCTGCCAGCGGGTTAACGTGGCGTTGGCGCGCGAGACGACCCGGTCATTGAACGCAAAAGATACGAGGGCGATGCAAAGGCTCGCGATGAAGAGCGGCGTCAACACCTGATGCGCAGAAAGCCCCGCCGCCTTCATCGACACGATCTCGCTATTCTGGTTGAGCGTTGACAATGTGATCAACGTCCCCAGCAAAACCGAAAACGGCAGAAAACGAGCGATCAGTTGGGGCAATCTCAACGAAACATAATACCAGATCTCTGGCGTGCCATTGCCGGCATGGCCCAGTATCTTTCCCGACGCACCGAGAAGATCGAGCGTCTGAAGGATCAGGAGCAACGCGGCGAGCACTGCAAAAGTTCGCAGAACAAACGCCTTACCCATATAGAAAGCCAGCGTTCGGGACGGGAACATGGTTGTAAGCACGGCCTAAATCTCCGCCGGGATGATGCGAGTCCGCACCACCAGTTTGCGGAATAGGGAAGCGAACTTCGCAAACACCCGTTCCAACGCGCCGATAGGCTGGCCGCCAACCTTGTGAGCCAGAATATAGTACATCCAGATGATAAGCCCAGCGAACGCCGAGAAGGGCAGCCACAGCGCCACAAATGGATCGACACGGCCGAGCGATCCCATGCCTTCGCCGTATTCGTTGAGCTTGTGATAGGCCACCACCATCACAATCGACAGGAAAACGCCAAGGGCCGAAGAGGAGCGTTTCGGTGGCACAGCGAGCGACAGCGCCAATAGCGGCAGCAGCAACATCATTGCCACCTCTGCCAGCCGAAAATGAAAGTCTGCGCGCGTCTTATTCCTCAGTTTTTGGGGCGTTGCATCGCTGGTGCCCACGCGAACAAGTTCAGGAATGGTGAGTTCATGATCTTCGCCGCCGCGCTGCCGGAAGGCGCCAATCTTGGGCAATGGGATCGGCAGATCATGACTGTCAAAGCTCAAAACACGCGGCACCCGGTAACTAGGCGCATTGTGGACTAGTGTACCGTGGGACAGACGCAGGATGATCGTTTCGGGATCATCGGTCGCCAGAAATGTGCCGCGTTCGGCGGTGACAGCAAGCGTATTATTGTCCTTGCTGCGCGCCGTCAGGAAAATTCCGCTGAGGTCCCGGCCACTGTCAGCGCTCTTTTCGATCCGCATCGTCATCTCTTTGCCGAGATCAGTGAATTCGCCCACTTTGATTGACGCACCGAGCGCACCTGATCGCAGTTCAAAGTTGAGCGCTTCATAGGCATAGAGCGAACGCGGCTGGATATAGCCAACAATGGCAAGGTTGATGAGCGCAAACACGCAGGCATAAAGGTAAGGAACGCGCAGCAACCGACCGTAGCTCAGGCCCACCGCCCGCATCGCATCCAGCTCCGATGAGAGCGCCAGCTTCCGGAACGCCAGCAAAATCCCCATCATCACGCCGAGGGGAATGCCGAGTGAGAGATATTCAGGCAGCAGGTTCGCGAGCAAACGCCACACGACACTCACCGGCCCTCCTTCTTGTGCAACAAAGTTGAAAAGACTCAGCATTTTGTCAAGCACGAGCAGCATCGCCGCGATCACCATCGACGAAAACAGCGGCAGCGCCACTAGTCGGGCGATATAGCGATCTACAGCAGTGAACATGGTGTTGAATTTTACCGTCGTTTGATCTTCATTTCGCCGCAAATAGACACAATATGTCAAGCGCCGCTGAGTGGATAGGATATGAACCGTTCAAGCGCAATCGGTGCGACGTGATCCAAGCCAGCGTCACACTGCCGCCCTTCTCACGGCGGCGATTAGGGCGGACGCCGTGAACGGCTTGGGGAGCAGCTCATGGCCGGCAAAGTCTGACGCAGGAATATCCCCAACGTCCCCGCTGATGAACACGATAGCCAGATCGGGCCGCACGGCCTTCGCCTGCCGCACGAGCGCAGGGCCATTCATCCCGGGCATCAGCACGTCGCTGATTATCAGAGTGACGTCGGGATGGGTCGCCAGCGCCGCCAAAGCCGCCACACCGCCATCACTGGCGATCACGCGGTGGCCTTGTTCGATCAAGAGTTTGGTCGCGGCGTTCCGGATACGCGGATCATCATCGACGACAAGGATCATCCAGCAAGCGCACCAGATAATGTACCCGCCGCTTTGAACGCCGCAAGGATCGTGTCAATCTGCTCCGCGCTATGTTCCGCGCAGAGCGAACAGCGCAGCAGGAACATGCCATTGGGTGTCGCGGGTGGACGGGCGACATTCACATAAACGCCCATTTCCAGCAGCGCCTGCCAAGTGACGACCGCCTGTTGCTGATCGGGCAGCATCACCGCGATTATGGCCGACTGAGCGGTTTCGGTGCCGAGCGTGTATCCCATATCGCGCAAGCCCTTGTGCATCCGCCGGGTATTCTCCCAAAGGTGCGCGCGTTTATTATGGGCGTGCATCAGCTTGCGGATCGAGGTTGCCGCCGTCGCGACCACGCTCGGCGGCAGCGAAGCCGTAAAGATATAAGGGCGGCAGACCAGCCGCAGCACTTCAAACTTGGGATGGTTAGACACAACAAAGCCGCCGACGGTGCCAACGCTCTTTGAGAAAGTGCCGACGACGAAATCAATATCCGCCTCAAGCCCGAGTTCTTCATAAACGCCGCGACCATTGGGGCCAAAGAAGCCCATGCTGTGCGCTTCATCCGACATGATCATCGCGCCGTGCTTTTTGGCCACAGCAACCATCTCAACCAGCGGCGCGATATCGCCGACCATTGAATAGACGCCTTCCAGGATCACCAGCTTTTGCGCATCCGCCGGAATCCGGCCCAGGCGGCGGTCAAGATCCTCGACCGAATTATGACGGAACCGAACCACCTCTGCATTGCCCATCGCGCAGCCATCATAGATCGACGCATGACTATCGGCATCTAGAACGATATAGTCACCCTTGCCCGCAATCGCCGAAACCAACCCGAGATTGGCCTGATAACCGGTCGAAAAAACCATCGCGGACGATGTGCCGTAAAACTCCTTCAGCGCTTCCTCAACATCCTTATGGTCTTTGTATGTGCCATTGAGAACGCGACTGCCGTTGGTGCCGGACCCGAACTGATCAAGCGCGTCTTTGCCCGCCTGGATGACATCGGGATCAAAAGTCATCCCCATATAATTGTAGGTGCCGACCAGGATGGTTTCTTTGCCGTTGATCACCGCCACCGTTGGCGATTTGATCTCATCCATCACAATCCCGAAAGGATCGCGCACGCCCGTATCCAGCAAGGCTTCGCGTTCGGCGATCAGGCCGTCAAATTTGGAAAATAGATCGGTCATTTGTTCTGAAGCGTCCCCACCGCATCAACCAGCTCACCAACGGTTTCAATCTCGGCTTGCATGTTCATGGTGATCATGATGTCAAATTCATCCTCAACCGCCGCGACGAAATCCATGACGGTCAGGCTGTCCCATTCGAGATCATTTTGAAAACTGGTGGCTTCGCTCAGCGCCACGCCCTTTTTGTTGAAGGGCTCGATCAGCGTGGAGACGATTTCAAATATTTCTGTCTGTTCAGTCATCGTGCTTCCTTAGGGACTTTTCCGTCCTATTCCAACCGAATGCGGCAATAGGACGGCAAATCTAGGCAAAGTGGGGCCTTGGCAAAGTTGCAGACGTGATGCAATCTACCAACAGCGGAACAGGGGAAAGTCCATGACGCCAGAAAAACGCACGCTTTCGCCCAATGCGGCCCATTTGGTGCGCACTGCTCAGCAGATTAACCTGACGTTGAGCCAGATGGCGGATCAAAAGGCGAGCATCCTGATGGGCGCAACCTTTGTCGTGTTCACGATTTCAGTGGGGCAAGCCGGACAGGCAGGGGTGAGCTATGCGATCCTGGTGCTGGCGGTATCGGCCTTCCTGTCGGCAATGCTCGCCGTCTTCGCGATCCTCCCCTCGATTGGCGGCAGTGCGCAAGCCAATCCTAACATCCTGTTCTTCGGCACATTCTCAGCGATGACCGAGGAAGAATTCGCCAATGCGGTGCTTGACGGGATGTATGATGACGAAGCCACGTACCGGCTCATGCTGCGCGATATCTACCAGAACGGACAGGTGCTTTACCGCAAGAAATACAAATATCTCGGGATGGCTTACCGGGTGTTTCTGTTTGGGTTGGTGCTGACCGTGGCCACGCTGATCGGGGAGCGGATTTGGGGGTAGCGGGTTTCACCATAACGTCATTCCCGCGCAGCCCCCTATAACCACCCCGCCTGTCGGTAAGCCGCCGCCGTCGCCTTCAATCCATCTCGTGTGCTCACCCGTGGCACCCAAATCTCGGCGGGTGGCCGCTTGGTCGTGTCGATCACCCAGTCGGGATGGCAAAGATAGCTCACCCGGTCGGGCGTCAGTTTGGCACGGCTTCGACGAACGAACCGGTCTCCGTGCGCGACCAGAGCGAGCAAAGGCTTGGGCACCGAAATCGGCGTGATCGGCTTGCCCACACCCCAGCCGATCGCCTTGGCATAGCTTTCATACGTCCAGCCGCCGTTGCGTCCGTCATCGGCCTCATACACGGCGGCACGTGCAGATTCAGCAGGGATCAGGGCCAGCAACAGTCGCCCGAGATCGCTCACTTCCAACAGCGAGACCCGGCCTTTGGGCGGCATCAG
>JBJOLA010000237.1:0-11611 GCA_046045815.1 Pseudomonadota bacterium | reverse complement strand
CCCCAGCATTGCCCCGCGCGTTGAGTTCTGCCTTCAGCGCCTCTGGCTTGGGTGCCCAGATGAAGCCAAAACTCACGGTGCCGTATTTGGTCTCGACGACATGGTGGAGGCGGTGGGCCTGTATGATGCGCTTCATATAGGCGCTCTTGGGGATGTAGCGCGTGCCGACTCGCTTGTGGACGATCACATCGTGGAAGCCGAAATAAATCGCGCCGTATCCCGCGATGCCGGCGCCGATCCACGCTGCCGCCACGCCCCAACTTCCCTGCACGCCTTGATAGATCAGAAAAATTGACGGGATGGCAAAGATCACGCCGTAAAGATCGTTGAGTTCAAACATCCCCTGCCGAGCACGGTGGTGACTTTCGTGGAGAAACCATCCAACGCCGTGCATCACCCATCGGTGCATGACATAGGCAAACCCCTCCATCGCAAGGACGGTCGCCAAGAAGATCGTAGGTCCAGTCAAGAGAAACATGAACGCCCGTATAACAGGGCATTCAGGAAAACGTCACCCCTATTCACCTAATGCAGTTTTCGACAGGCCGGTGCCCGGGGGCATCTTTGCGTATCACGAGATCGCGTGCTGGCCTGTCGGGTTCAACAAAGTAGTTTCGACAGGCCGGTACTTTGGGGGCAAAGCTGCGCATTGGGGTATCGCGCGCCGGCCTGTCGAACGCACAACGCGAGTATATCCGATGAAGCAAATTGCCCTCTTCACCACCCTCCTTGCCCTTTCAGCCTGCGCAACGCCGGAAACCCGTTTGCGGAGCGGCCTCTATGACGCCGGACTTTCCAATCGTCAGGCTTCGTGCATGGCGCGCGATATGGCGCATCGCCTTTCGCTCGGGCAGCTGATGCGGATTTCGTCGCTTGGCAATCTCCATGACAAGCGGATGGCTGACATGACGATGCGGGAGTTCCTCCATAATATTCGCTCGCTCGAAGACCCCGAGATTCTGGCGATAACCAGCAAAGCTGCGCTCGGATGTGCGATTCTGGGCTGATATCGCGTTTGCGAAGGCTTTTCATCGCCGCCTGATTATGCTTTAGGCCCTGCATCAACGATGACAGGGATTGAGCCAGCGCGATGAACATTCACGAATATCAAGCCAAAGAATTGCTGGCGAAGTTCGGCGTTCCAGTCCCCGCCGGCTATGCCGCGATGAGTGTTGAGGAAGCCGTAGCGGCGGCGGGCAAGCTGCCCGGGCCGCTTTATGTGGTGAAGGCGCAAATTCACGCGGGCGGACGCGGCAAAGGCAAATTTATTGAGCTCCCCCCCGAAGCCAAGGGCGGCGTGCGACTCGCCAAGACGGCGGATGAGGTTCGCGCGGCGGCAACGGATATGCTCGGCAATACACTGGTGACGATCCAGACCGGCCCGGCGGGCAAGCAGGTCAACCGTCTCTACATCACCGACGGCGTGGATATCGCCAAAGAATTCTACCTCGCGCTTCTCGTCGACCGCGCAACCAGCCGGATCGCCGTCGTTGCGTCAACCGAAGGGGGCATGAACATTGAGGATGTCGCCCACAACACACCAGAAAAAATCCACACCATCACGATTGATCCCGCGACGGGCATCATGCCGCATCACGGACGTGCTGTCGCGGCAGCACTAGAGCTGACCGGCGATCTCGCCAAGCAGGCGACTAATGTGCTCACCAAACTGTATGACGCGTTCCTTGGCACCGACGCAGAACAGATCGAAATCAACCCGCTAGCTGTTACCGACGATGGTCGGTTGCTCGTGCTCGATGCCAAGGTTGGCTTTGATGGCAACGCCCTGTTCCGCCACAAAGATCTTGTCGAACTGCGCGATCTGACCGAAGAAGATCCAGCCGAAATCGAAGCATCGAAATATGATCTTGCCTACATCAAGCTGGATGGCAACATCGGCTGCATGGTCAACGGCGCGGGCCTGGCGATGGCGACGATGGACATTATCAAATTGAACGGCGAATTTCCCGCCAACTTCCTTGATGTTGGCGGCGGCGCGACGACGGAGAAGGTGACGGCGGCGTTCAAGATCATCCTGTCTGATCCGTCGGTAAAGGGCATTCTCGTCAACATCTTTGGTGGGATCATGAAGTGCGATATCATCGCCGACGGCATCGTCGCGGCGGCAAAGGAGGTAAACCTTTCGGTACCTTTAGTCGTACGGCTTGAAGGGACTAATGTGCAACAGGGCAAGGATATCCTTGCGAACAGCGGCCTGCCGATTGTTGCCGCCAATGATCTGGGTGATGCTGCCAAAAAGATCGTCGCAGAAGTGCGGCGCGCAGCTTAATTTTCGAGAAGGAAGAAGCAATGAAAATCCTCGTCCCCGTTAAGCGGGTGATTGACTATAATGTTAAGCCACGGGTGAAGCCGGATGGCTCTGGCGTTGATCTCGCCAACGTCAAAATGTCGATGAACCCTTTTGACGAGATCGCCATCGAAGAAGCACTCCGCCTGCGCGAAAAAGGCGTGGCAACTGAGGTGATTGCAGTTTCGGTCGGTCCGGCCAAGGCGCAGGAAACGCTGCGCACTGCACTCGCGATGGGTGCGGATCGCGCGATCCTGGTTGAAGCTGAAGATGTGGAGCCGCTCGGCGTGGCAAAGCTGCTCGCCGCGATCATGGCGGAAGAAGCACCGGGCCTTGTCATCCTTGGCAAGCAGGCGATTGATGACGATAGCAACCAGACTGGGCAGATGCTCGCTGCGTTGACCGGCCGTCCTCAGGGCACGTTTGCTTCAGCGCTTGTGGTTGAGGGCGATAGCGTATCCGTCACCCGCGAAGTGGACGGTGGATCAGAGACGATCAGCCTTAAACTGCCCGCAATCATCACCACCGATCTCCGCCTCAATGAACCGCGCTATGCGTCGCTGCCCAACATCATGAAGGCGAAATCAAAGCCGATGGCGATGAAAACGCCTGTCGATTACGGTGTGGATGTCGCGCCGCGCCTTAAGACGCTGACCGTGGGTGAACCGCCAGTGCGTGTCGCCGGGATCAAGGTGGCTGACGTTGATGCGTTGGCCGCAAAACTCAAGGATATGGGAGTGACAGCATGAGCGTCCTCATCTGGGTAGAACATGATAATGCGTCGATGAAGGACGCGACGCTGGCGGTTGTTACGGCGGCGGGCAAGCTGGGTGAAGTTCACGCGCTGGTCGCGGGCAATGGCTGTTCAACTGTGGCGGATCAGGCGGCGAAAGTCGCAGGCGTTTCCAAGGTGCTGCTCGCCAATGATGCCGCTTATGCCAACGGTCTTGCGGAAAATGTTGCGCCGCTGATCGCCGGGATGATGGCGGGATATGATGCGTTTCTGGCGCCTGCTACGTCGCACGGAAAGAATATCGCGCCGCGCGTTGCCGCATTGCTTGATGTGATGCAGATCAGCGATATCCTCTCGGTTGAAAGCGCGGATACGTTCACACGGCCGATTTATGCGGGTAATGCAATCGCGACAGTCCAATCGGCAGACGTCAAGAAGGTGATCACCGTACGCGGGACCGCCTTTGCCAAGGCCGATGCTGAGGGTGGCTCCGCCTCGGTCGAGCCAGTTTCGGGTGGCGGAGACGCGGGGCTATCCAGCTTCGTGGGCGCAGAAATTGCCAAGCTTGAACGGCCTGAACTCACGAGTGCAAAGATCATCGTCTCGGGCGGACGGGCGCTGAAGGATGCGGCGACGTTCCAGGAGGTGATCTTCCCGCTCGCTGACAAGCTCGGTGCTGCCGTTGGCGCAAGCCGCGCCGCAGTGGATGCGGGCTATGTGCCCAACGACTATCAAGTCGGCCAAACCGGCAAAATCGTCGCGCCCGAAGTTTATATCGCGGTCGGCATCTCCGGCGCGATCCAGCATCTTGCGGGCATGAAGGACAGCAAAGTCATCATCGCGATCAACAAAGATGAGGACGCACCGATTTTTCAGGTGGCCGATATCGGGCTGGTGGCCGATCTGTTCAAGGCGGTGCCGGAGCTGGTTGGGAAGATTTGAGCTAACAGGTGCGCGAACCACCATCGGTTCGCGCATCATTCATCCCAGCGCAAGGTTCATGTGGCAAAACCCGTTGACTTCATTGCAAAGGATTAGACTCATGCGGAAATTGGCGCTCATTATTATCGCTTCAAGCATCGCGCTTTCAGGCTGTGCGACCGTAAAGGGGCTTGGCAAGGACATTCAGTCCGTTGGCCAGACTGGGCAAGATGTGATTCACGGCAAGTAGCAATTGGGTGTCTTATACCAATTCTCGTTGATTTGAACCTACCCGTCATTCCCGCGTAGGCGGGAAATTATTCGCATATTTGTGCCAGAAGGCACAGATATGCGTCAAACTTTGCCACGAATGGGTTCCCGCCTTCGCGGGAATGATGATGAATGAGTGAGTCACGGTGATTGAAACTTGGCCTTAGCGCGGCTTCCACGTCACCACATCATCCTCTGCAATACCAAGAGCAGCGGCGCGTCCGCCTGCGATTTCCAGGACAGCGCCGACGGGTTCGCCTGAAGCCACCGGATCGAGCGCGTAGGGGATGGTTTCTGCCGCGATACGGGCGATGCTGCCGTCGGGCCGGATGAAGATCATGTCCAGTGGAATGAGCGTGTTCTTCATCCAGAAACTGGCCGAACGCGGGGGTTCCATCGGGAAAATCATGCCCCCATTTTTGGGCAGTGACTTGCGGAACATCAGCCCGCGCTCCTGCTCAGCCTCGGTCTGCGCCACTTCAACAGCGAATTTGTGGGCTATCGCATGGCTTTGGATCGTCAGCGGGATCGTCGCAGGATGACCGGCGGATTGGCAAGCAGACAAGCTGCTCAGAACGAGCAGGGCAAACGCACGACGCAACACAGTTTTCACAAGGGGGCAACCTCCATCGCCAGCAATCCACGATCGCTCTCGGCGATACGCGCCATCAGCAGATCATCCGGCATGATGTCCATAATCCCCGCCCGGCGCAATGTTTCCATATGCACAAAAACATCGGCATCATCACCGACACGGTTAAGGAAACCGTAACCCTTCAGGCGGTTAAACCATTTGACCACCACCCGTTCCGGCGGACCAGCATCTTCGGCGGACACTTTTTGTGCGGCGCGTTCGCGGCGTTCTGGGGGGCGCAGATCAAAGTCGGGTCCGGTGGCGGAGGAAAGATCGAAGGTGATGACACGTGTCGTCTGTAATCCGCGCTTACCCGCTTCAGCTTCGCAAGCAACGCGCGTTCCTTCGGGAAGCATCCGACGGCCATGTTCGCGCAAAACAGAGAAGTGAATCAGTATATCTCCGGAATCATCGTCAGGAACGATGAATCCAAAGCCTCGCGTCGCATCAAACCACTTGATCTGACCAACGTAAACGGTCGCGCTGGCGTGCCCATCGTTGTCCGAATCCAGCACATTTGTAACTTTTGGTGAATTGTCTGCAATCTGATGTGCAAGCTCATTCCCGTCGACCCAAGGCGCGCCAGCATCCTGCGCTCCTTCCATGTAATCAATCCCCTAGTTTTACACGCCCGCACTATGGACTGCTGTCCCGAAGAAAACAAGGAATTACAGTCAACAGTTGAATCCGTGATTTACCATTCCGGATCAACGACAGAGGAGAGCACTTTACGTGCGACGTCGAACCCGTGACCAGCGCGCATCAGGGCGGCAAGTGCGCGGTCGACTGCCTTGCGGTCAGGCTGCGGCGGGCCATACGGGCCAAGCCGTTTTCGGCGTGCGAAATCATGTGCGGCAGCCAACGCGATATCAGCGTCAATATTCGCATGGGTCGCGATGATGTCGGCGTGGACACCGGCGTGTTGGAGGGTTGCTTTGACCCGGCCTGGTCCAAACCCGCGACGCAACAGCGAGTCCGCCTTGGTCCGGGCGTAATTCTCGTCGTCGACATAGTTCAACCCGGCAAATTGGGAAATGAGGGCGTTGATGTCGGCAGGGGCGTCCTCTTCCCATCCCCTCTCGCGGAGTTTGCGCTCAAGGTAACGCGCCAGCTTCGCCTGCGTGGTCGCATATTTGCCGGCGTAACTCAGCGCGAGAGCCCGCAACGCGGTGGAATTGAGCGGTGGAACGATGCGCCGCTCCCGATTCTGGCGGGAAGAATATGGCATGCTGCCAAATTTGTGCCACAGTCCGCCGCAAAGGGGAATGCTCTGATCCCGAATATGGTGAACAGAACAGCTCAAGGAGCGCGCGCATTGGCCGATTTGGTGATTGAAAAGGTAAACGACATCGTGATTCCAACCTCAACGGAAGATGCCTTGCCGCGCCGCTTTTCAGATTTTTCGACGATGGGGGAAGCGCTAGACTATGCTGCGCGCGGGAAACGCGGCCTCAACTTTCACGATCCTCGCGGGACTTTGGCGCGCGCCTATCCCTATTCTGAGCTGCGCAGTGATGCGATCGAGATGGCTTACCGATTGATTGCAGCGGGGGTAAAGCCAGAGGACCGGATCGCGTTGATCGCAGAAACCGGGCCGGAGTTTGCAATACTCTTTTTCGGTTGCATCTATGCCGGCGCGTGGCCCGTGCCACTGCCGCTTCCCACTTCATTTGGCGGGCGTGATGCTTATGTCGATCAATTATCGGTGCAGATGAAAAGCGCTGATCCCAAAATGCTATTTTATCCCGCTGAGCTTGAGGCGATGGCGGGGGATGCCGCGCGCTCCGGTGACGTTGAAGGCCATGCGTGGCAGACCTTTGCGCAGCGATCCTCACCGTCGGTTGATCTCCCTATCGCCGCCCCGGAAGACATTGCCTATCTTCAATATTCGAGCGGATCAACGCGCTTTCCGCACGGCGTGGCGGTCACACATCACGCGCTGCTCAACAATCTGGCCGCGCACAGCCACGGGATGCATATCTGTGAGACGGATCGTTGCGTGTCCTGGCTACCCTGGTATCACGACATGGGGCTGGTGGGCTGCTTGCTGTCGCCTGTCGCCAACCAGGTCAGCGCAGATTATCTCAAGACCGAGGATTTTGCGCGACGCCCGCTTGCCTGGCTCGATCTGATTAGCCGCAACCCAGGGACGACGCTCAGCTACTCTCCGACTTTTGGCTATGACATTTGCGCGCGCCGGGTTTCCAGTCAGACCCACGCCGCGGAGCGGTTCGATCTGTCACGCTGGCGGGTTGCGGGCAACGGCGCAGACATGATCCGTCCTGACGTGATGCAGTCCTTCGTCGATGCTTATGCTGATGCCGGTTTCAAGGCGACGGCGTTCCTGCCGAGCTACGGACTTGCAGAGGCCACACTGGCGGTAACGATCATGCCGCCGGGTGAAGGCTTGCGGGTTGAACTGGTTGATGAGTGTGAACTTTCGGGTGGTGCCCACATTCCAGGACGGCCGCGCCGTTTCCGTGCCATTGTCAATTGCGGCAGGCCGTGCCGGGATATGTCTGTGGAAATTCGCAGCGAAGACGGTACGCCACTCCCCGAGCGCGGCATCGGCAAGCTCTGGGCGTCTGGTCCGTCGATCATGCACAGCTATTTCCGCGATGATGTCTCAACCGCAGCCTGCCTCAAGCATGGGTGGCTCGATACCGGCGATATGGGCTATATTTCCGAAGGTTATGTGTTCGTGGTGGGTCGCGCCAAAGACATGATCATCATCAACGGCAAGAATCACTGGCCACAGGATATTGAGTGGGCCGTGGAGCAACTGCCCGGGTTCAAATCTGGCGACATCGCAGCATTCGCAATCACCACGCCGAGTGGTGAGGAATCGCCTGCCGTGCTGGTCCAGTGCCGCACAACCGATGACGGTGAACGGACCCGTCTGCGCGATGCGATCCGCGAAAAAGTGCGCTCGATCACGGGCATGAACTGCGTCATCGAGCTGGTGCCACCGCGGACATTGCCGCGCACAAGTTCCGGCAAACTCAGCCGCGCAAAAGCCCGGAACCTGTATCTATCTGGTGAAATTCAACCTTATTCACTCGCAGCCTGAGCACGCTTACGATTTGGTAACCCGCGCTTGCTATGGGCAGGGCGTGAGTAAGACAAACAAATCAGGGGCAGCGGATTCGTCCGTAGATTGGTTGACCATCCTTGGATTAAAGGGTGGGAAATCTGACGAATGGGCGCGGGTACGAGCCGAACAGATCAACATCGTGCGATCATTCGCCATGGTGCGGTTGGCCTTGAGCATCATGGCAGGCTGTGTTTTGGTGGCGACACTCGGGCCGACTGCGTCACCGTTAGTGCTCCTCGGCTGGTTTGGTGGTGTTGCTATCCTTTCTGCCGTGCTTGCGATCCCGCATTTGAGTAACCGCACGTCGACAAGTGTTACTGCCAGCCGTTGGGAATTGCATAAAGAAACGATCAGTTTGATGCTTGCCGCGATTGGCTGGACGGCGTTGCCGCTGACGCTGGGGATTGGCGGCGGGCGCGATCAAGTGATCACTGTCTGGACCGTAGCGACGGCGATGATGGGCTGCGCGGCGTTCGCCTTGTCGGCAGTGCCGCTCGCGACGGCCAGCTTCCTGCTGATCCTGGGCTCTGGCCTGGGATGGATGATGTATTCGCTCGGCATGCCGCTGATCGGCTTGACCGCTTTGGCGTATGCAGTCTGCCTGACGGCGGCGTGTCTCGTAAATGGCCGCACGATTGTGATGCACCGTTTCAATCAGCTTGCGCTGCGTGAAAAAACCGAAGTCGTCAGCTTGCTCCTGCGGGAATATGAGGATTCTGGAGGAGATTGGATGTGGCACACGGACAGTTCACGCTGCCTCACTCATGTGTCTCCCCGCCTGGCGGTGGCGCTTGGGGTTGATCCAACCGCGCTTGAAACCAAGCCTTTGCTCCAGATATTGGCGGGAGACGCGTGGGAAGCCGGGAATTTCACGGCGGGCCTGCGGGACCTATCTGAAAAGCTGAAGAACCGCGAAAGCTTCAGCGATCTTATCTTGCCCGTCCAGATCAATGGTGCGACGCATTGGTGGGAATTGTCCGCCTCGCCGCGCTTTGAAGAAGACGGCTCATTTTCGGGCTTCCGCGGCGTCGGGTCTGATGTATCTGAAGCGCACCGTAGCGCTGACAAGATCAACCGTATGGCGCGTTATGACACGCTAACAGGCATGCCGAACCGGCTGCTCATCACCGAAACGCTCGGCCTTGCACTCAGCGAGTCCGAACGGTGGCGTGGGCGTTGTGGGTTTATGATGATTGACCTTGATCGCTTCAAAGCGGTGAATGACACGCTGGGCCATCCCATCGGCGATCGTTTGCTGTCTCAGGTGTCCGAACGTCTCCGCTCGATCATGACCAACAACGAGCTTTGCGGGCGGCTGGGTGGTGATGAATTCGCCGTGGTCGTGAAAGATGCCAATGATCCGCAGCGGATGGCCAAGGTCGCGCGCAAGATTATCGACACGATTTCGCAGCCTTATGAGATTGACATGCACACCATCTACATCGGCGCGAGTGTCGGCACGGCTGTGGGGCCGCGTGATGGTCGTTCAGTTGAAACACTGATCCGCTCTGCCGATCTCGCGCTGTACCGGTCGAAGGATGTCGGTGGCGGCGCATTCCACTGCTATGAGCCGCAGCTGCATGTTCATGCAGAAGAGCGCCGCGTGGTCGAAATCGCGCTGCGCAAGGCGCTGGAAAAGAACGAGTTTCAAGTGCATTACCAGCCAGTGGTCAATGCCAAAACAGGAACCATTGAAAGCTTTGAAGCTTTGCTCCGCTGGACCAACCCGGAACTGGGCTCGGTCTCGCCTGTGAAATTCATTCCGATTGCCGAAGAAGCCCGTCTCATCGGTCCGATCGGCGAATGGGTGATGCGCACGGCGTGTGCCGAAGCGATGCGCTGGCCGTCAAATATCCGGATCGCCGTCAACGTTTCTGCTGAACAATTGCATGACATCAATTTTGTTACCGCCGTCATCTCCGCTTTGGCACACACCGGTTTGCCGCCGCACCGGCTGGAACTGGAAGTGACCGAGAGCGTCTTCATGCGCGAAGGGACGACGGCTGTGGCTGTGCTTGAGAAGATACTCGATCTCGGCGTCCGGCTGGCGCTTGATGATTTTGGCACGGGCTATTCGTCGCTCGGCTATCTCTCGAAAACCAAGTTTAGCACGATCAAGGTTGATCGCAGCTTTGTGCAAGGTGCCGCGCGCAATGCGCCCGAAAGCCTCGCGATCATCCGCGCCGTCGTGGCGCTCGCCGAAAGCCTGGGTATGTCGACCACGGCCGAAGGTGTTGAGACTGACGAAGAGTGCCGGATGATCAATCAGCTGGGTTGCCGGAAGATTCAGGGCTATCTCTTTGGTCGTCCGATGCCCGCCGAAGAGGCGCAGCGCTTGTTCCCGTCCGCTGAAGATCGCGCCGCGGCTTAGTTCGCGCTCAAGCGAGGCGGGCGAACGCTTGCACTCGTGATGCCCCCCCGCTATTGGCTGCCCCAGCGCCTAGGAGTTTAGCTCAGTTGGTAGAGCATCGGTCTCCAAAACCGAGGGTCGTGGGTTCGAGTCCCCCAACTCCTGCCATCGCTTGCCATTGCGGCATGTGAAGGCTATTGGCGCTACACGGAATCACCGGCTAGGCGCTCCTTGGCAAAAGGAAGCGGCTAACCGGTTATTGCCATTTTTGGCGCATGAAGAATGGGAAACTAAGTTTTGGCGAAGGTCAGTCCAGGCAAGTTCATCCGGGAAGTGCGTGCGGAAACCGCGCGGGTTGTCTGGCCGACAAGTCGGGAAACCGTGATGACGACAATCATGGTGATGCTGATGGCGTCGATCCTGGGCGTGTTCTTCTTCGGCCTTGACAGTTTCTTCTCCTGGGTCGTCAAAACGGCACTCAGCTTCATTTGATTTTTCGGGAAACGACCTAAGCACATGGCACGCTGGTATATCATTCACGCTTATTCGGGCTTTGAAAACAAGGTTCGTGAAGCGATCCTCTCCGACGCTATACGGCTCGGGCTGGAGGCGCTGGTCGAATCGGTTGAAGTGCCGACGGAAACCGTCACGGAAGTCCGTCGCGGCAAGAAGATCCAGTCGGAAAAGAAATTTTTCCCGGGCTATGTTCTCGCCAAACTGACGATGAATGATGATGTGTATCACCTCGTCAAAAATCAGCCCAAGGTCACCGGCTTCCTGGGATCAATGGGCAAGCCCCAAGCGATCAGCGAAGCCGAAGCCGCGCGCATCCTCAACACCAAAGCCGAAGCCGCCGCCGCGCCCAAGACGCGCATCACGGTGGATTATGAGATTGGCGATTCGGTGAAAGTGCTCGACGGTCCGTTCGCCAGCTTCAACGGGATTGTCGAAGAAATTGATTATGACAAGGCCCGCGTCAAGGTCAGCGTCAGCATCTTCGGCCGCGCCACGCCGGTTGAACTCGAATTCGAACAGGTCGAACGGGCGAAGTAACCGAAAGCACGGCTCGGCATTCGCACAAGAGGTTATTGCCCCTGCCACCGTTGCCGCCCCCGCTTATCCTGTTCAACAAGCCCTACGGCGTGCTGTCCCAGTTCACCGACAAGGGCACTGACACAGAGCGCGCCACATTGTCGGACTATATTGATCTGCCGGGCTTTTACCCCGCAGGTCGGCTCGACCGGGATAGCGAGGGGTTGCTCCTCCTCACCAGTGACGGAAAGCTGCAGGCGCGGATCGCG
>JBJOLA010000032.1:0-7161 GCA_046045815.1 Pseudomonadota bacterium | reverse complement strand
TGCCGCAGATCGTGGTGATTGTGGATGAGCTTGCCGATCTGATGATGACAGCGGGCAAGGAAGTTGAATTCCTGATCCAGCGGCTTGCCCAGAAAGCACGGGCGGCGGGCATCCATCTGATCATGGCGACCCAGCGCCCGTCGGTCGACGTGATCACCGGTGTGATCAAGGCCAATCTGCCCACGCGAATTAGTTTCTCAGTTACCTCCAAAATCGACAGCCGCACCATATTGGGCGAACAGGGTGCCGAACAATTGCTCGGTAAGGGCGACATGCTCTACATGCCGGGCGGCAAACAGATTGCTCGCGTCCACGGTCCGTTCGTGTCCGATGACGAGGTGCGCGCCGTCGCCGATCATTGGCGCGGCCAAGGAACCCCGGATTATGTCATGGCGGTGACCGAAGAACCAGAAGACGGGGGCTGGCTGATGGACGGTGCCCCCGACGGCGAGGATAGTGCCGAGGATCAGCTTTACCGCAAGGCTGTGCAAGTCGTCGCGGAAAGCCAGAAGGCCTCAACAAGTTATGTCCAGCGCCAGCTCCGTGTGGGATACAACAGCGCCGCGCGCTTAATCGAACGGATGGAAAACGACGGCTTGGTGAGCCGCCCCGATCACGTGGGTCGCCGCGAAGTGCTGATCGACACCGAAGGGCATGCGATATAGTTTTGGGCGCGGCACAGCCACGCTCAATGCCAATTTCTCGACCAAATCCATATCGACCAGCCTCGCGATTAATGGTCTGGGTACCAACACTGGCCAGTCCCTGGCGCTCGGCACCTTCACAGGTACCTCGTCGATCGCCGCACTCAACGGAAATGCCTCCTTTGGCGGCACACCCAGCAATGCTGGAAATTCGCTACTTAGCGGCTTGTTCGGGGGGAACTTCTACGGGCCTGCTGCCCAAGAATTCGGCTATTCATTCAGCCTCAAAGAAGTCAGCGCCGCGAACGCGACGGTGTCAGTGGGCGGCGGCGTCGCCGTTGGTCGATAGGCTGAGCGGAGCAATCTCAAGTGGCAAGGCTTGTGGCCACTTTAGACGCTCCGCTCCGGCGACCATTGACATAAGCGGTCCGTCAACAAACGCTCGGCTTGCCCTTAAATCCCTGAATCGAACCCCATTGGCATAAACCATTCCCTGTCCTTCACCGTGCGCCCGGTCTGCATTTTGACGATGATCTGGCCGAGTTTTGTGCGGAAGGTGGCGCTACCATCGGCTGCGACATTTCGGACGAGACTGTCGATTGCGTTGTGGATTGCCAATCGCGTTTCGCGGGGTGCGGTTTTTGCATCGGTCGCGGCCTTCAGGTCAACGAGTGCGGCGGTGGTGGCGCTGCCTCCTTCTCCGGCCTCGAGCAGGGCTTTGCCGAGCGCGCGGGCGTCTTCGGCTTCTTCCCTTTCAAAAGCGGGCGCTGCGTCCATTTGCGCGCGAATGATCTGGATCTGGCCAATCACAAGTTGCATCTGTTCCTGTGCAAGGCCTGCTTCGACCGGCAGTGAGGGCATGATGACGTCGGTAAGGGCGCGCACTACGCTGCCGAGGCGGTCGTCTACTGAGGGGATCATGCGGGGGCTCCTTCGCCGAGCAAGCGGCACAAATCATTGGAGAAAAGAACGTTGGCGGCGGCAAGGAAGGTGAGCAACACATCCTGGTGATTATGCTGCGACCGTGCGGCGCTCATGCCGTTTGCGGCGGTGATGATATAGGTTTTCCAGCTACTCATCACATCATAATAATGCAGCGTCTTGCGGTTGACGATCCGGCCTGTCTCAGTTTCATAGGCGGCGATGAATTCCTCGCGGCCATAGAGATCGCTCGCGCGGAATTCGCCTTCTTCAAAGGTTCCAAATATCTGGATGAGGATCCAGCCCAAATCTTCATGATAGTCGCCAATGCGGGCCATTTCCCAATCGAGCACGGCGGTGATTTCGCCAGTGGCTTCGTCGAACAAATAATTGCCCGTCCGGTAGTCACAGTGGGTCATGACCAGTTCCTGCGTTTCTGGCATGTTATCTGTCAGCCACTGGGTCGCATAGGACATGATCGGGATATGTTCGATCCCGTCAAGCGCCCACATTTGCTTCCAATAGTTGAGTGACCAGCGCGCGGCTTGTTTGGGATCACCGTCCGGCGCGGCAAAGCTGGGCAGGTCCGCCGTGCCCCAATCGAGCGCGTGCAGCTTGACCAGATAATCAAGGAACGGTCCTTTGAGCGCCGCGCGCAAGCGTGGCCCAAGGTTTGTGCCCAGACCGCTGACCTTCAGACCTGCGTCGCTCGGCTTGGTCACGCCGCCGACAAAGGACATGATCGCGGCGGGGCGGCCGAAGATGCTGCCATCATCGTCCATCCACAGCGGCTTTGGTGCGGGAATCAGGCCCTGCACAGCACTCATGATTTCCAGCTCGCGCTTGCGATCAGTTTCCGTGATCGCTTCGAGCGGGTCCATCCGCAATACATGTTTCACGCCGTCGAGCGTGAAGACAAATTGTTCCTTCGATGCGCCGCCGCCCATGCGGTTGACGCCGCTAACCGCTGCACCCGGCTTTTCCCGGGCAAAAAATGTCGTGAGTGCGGTGGCTATGTCTTCGGTTTTGCGTGCCGAGTAGGGGCCTTTCTTGCGGTTTTCAGCGCGGCCCAACAAAGCGCGCTGGCAAGTGGGCTCCATGTCCCAAACAGGATCGTTAGCGACGTCCATTCTCTATCCTCTCACTGATGTTTTTTAATAGGGCCCGTTAGCGCGAATATGCTCTAAATATTTCGTCGGCCAAGCGCATTCCATCCAGCCGACGCCGATCTTGCCGTCGATCTTGGTGCGTCCGCCGCTTTCATTCAAGCTGAGTTCGGGGTGGGGGACAAGCGTGTAGCATCCGAACACGTCCGTTTCGATTGTGGTTGCGCGCCCGGCGGCATCGGTGACTGTGGCAGCATAGCCGGTCTGCCAATATTGATCATCATAGGTGACATCGACATCAACCTTGTCGACGCGCGACATAACGCCTTCTTTGAAAACATAGCCGCGCAAATGTTCCTTGCCGAGCGCATGAAAATGCCAGAAATGAACAGACGTTTCGGTGCCCACCTGGCCGACGAACCATTCATATTGTTGAAACGGAATCCAGTCCCGCGTGCCCCAGCTATGATCGCGGTGGCCCGTCGCATCGAAGTTGATCACCCGGTCGCCAATGCGGAGCGTGCCTTTGACGCTGCCCGCCTGCTCGATCCGGTCCGTCGCGCAATACGCCGGGCAGCCGCGCGGATCGGACCCGTAAGCATAGGCCGGATGGAAGGCCTCAAAATCAAACTCGACGGTCGCTTCGGGAGACTCCCAACGGACATGCGCTTTGTCCATCTTGAGGTCCTGCTGCATCGAAAAGCCGTCGATCACCCAATTGTCGAAATCCATATCCTTGGGCACGGGGCGATCAGCCAAGCCTTGCTGGATCGGCTTATCACCGACGCCCGGGCCAAAGAGCGCGAACGCCGCCCCAGCCTGACTGTCAGCCGAGACCCAAGTGTAAGTGAAAAACGCGATCTTTTCGTCAGGAAGCACAACGATATAGGGAATCGACTCGCGCCCCATTGCCGTGTTGGGCAGCACGTGACGACCATCATTGGCGGGGTCAGTCGCCATTTCTGGCTCGGCGAGAACGGCAATATCAAACATCTCTTCCTCCTATGCGGCCCACATGCCGCCGATGATAATCAGTGAAACCAGCGCGATCCAGCCAGAAAGCACCAAGCGAAACGGGCGCGGCTGCCACTTCAATTCCATGAAGTGCGCAATTACCATGTTGATCTTGAACGCGGCAATCAGGATGACTGCGGTTGACCCCAACCTGGCGGAGGGCATGTTTTCCGTGACGGCCCAGCTGATCAGCGTCGCCGCGATCAGCATGAGCCAGACGTGCCAAGCCTTCAGCCACCTCATCCGGCCCTCTGCAAATAGAGCATTGGGAAGAGCATGATCCAGAGCAGATCAACCATGTGCCAATAACAGCCGACGCTTTCAATCCAGACCCGGAACCGATCATCAAGTGCATCGCGCTGTGACTTGGCGAGCATCATCGCGAGCGCGGCAATGCCGATCACGAAATGTAGGAAATGAATGCCGGTAAAGACGAAATAATAAGTGAAAAACTCATTGGTCGTCAGGCCGATGCCTGCGGTAACCTTCGCAGAATATTCAACCATCTTGGAGGCTGCAAAGCCGAGGCCGATGAGGATGGTGAGCGCGAGATTTCTCATGACGACGGCGCGAACCCCCGCTCGTGCGCCCTGCACCGCGCGGACCATGAAGTAACTGCTCGTCAGCAGAATCAGTGTGTTGAGCAGGCCGAGGCGGATATCAAGATGCAGCCGAGACGCTTCGAAGATCGCGGGCGATCCAATTCTTCCGACCGTGAAGATCAGGAAGAACAGCGCGAACGCGCCCATATCTGCGATGATGAATATCCAGACGCCAGAATCCCCGGGCAGCCGTTTAGGCCGACCGGGGGATTTTAGATCAAGCAGCCCCATTTTCCTGCTCGATACGTGTGATCGCCTTCAATATGTAGAAGGTTAATGTCGGCACCCAGGCCATCCAGATGATGAATTCAATCCAGAAGTTGAGGATGCCGCCGCGCGCGAAGGCGCCGTTGAAGAAATAGGGCATGATGCACTCGGCAATGAACATGAAACCCACCCAAATGCCGTACCAAGCGAGCCATTTCGGAACCAGCGGCACCGCCCGCTTGTCAGCGAGGAAGCCAATTCCCAAGGCGAACAACTGTACAGAAGTGACGGCATAAGCGAGGTCAATCAACAACCACGCCATGTCATAGAGCATCTGGATCATCCAGTCCGGCAGCGCGTCCGGCCGGAAGGCGGCTGTCAACCAGAATGACGTGGGGACAAGCAAAGTGATCACCGTCCAAGCGGCGCCAACGCGGGCGAGTTGAACGAGGATATTATCCTTCTCCACCACATTTTCGAGCACCTTGGCGCAGGCATAGCCCCACACACCGTAAAGCGGCGCAGCACTCATCGCGACGACCATCCCAAAGCGAACGCCGTTGCGGTGATCGCGGAACCAGCCAGCGACTTCGGATGCCGGTGCATCAGGTTGGAAAGGAGGAAAATTGTGCCCCAGCACGCCCCAGCAATAATAGAAGATCGCCACGAACAGCGGCCCCATATAGGCACAGAAGCGCCAGTAGCGCGTATCGACTTTGGATTGCATTTATCTCTCCTCTCTCTCACTTCAACAAAAATGCGCACCAGCCGTGTGGCTGATGCGCATTAGTAAATCTGACTAATCTGCTTGCGCCATTAGAATTTAATCGTCACCTCACCGCCAAAGGTACGCGGCTGGTTGCGCACCCGGTAATCATTGCCGAACAGGTTTTCTGTCGCAATGCCGTATGGATAGGTCGTTTTGTTTGTGATGTTCTTCATCCAGAACGAAATAGAATAATTCCCGTGCGTAAACGTAGCACGCGCATTGGCCAGCCAGAAATCACCGCCGCCGCGTGTGAATAGCCCTGACACCAAAGGAACTTGAGTGAGGTTCGCTCCGCCAGCCGGATTAGGCACTGGAACGGCTAGGGGCACGACCAGCTGGGCGCTGCTATAATCGCCAAACGAGTCATAATGAAAATTGCCAGTGTAAGCGGCATCGACATGGAGGGAGAGCTTGTTGTCGTCGGACACATAGGCATCCCAATCGGCACCCAAATTGACAGACGATTTGGCGGCATAGGGGAATGGGTTACCCCCTACATCAACAGGTCCAGCACCGGAAAGGATGCAATTGCCAATCTGATGAGCCCCCGCGCCGAAGGACGCAGCAGCAGGACATGTCTTGTGATCATACTTGCTGTCCAACAGACCAACCGCCGCATTTAGAGTAAGATGGTTAGTCGCTGCATAGGAGACTTCCAGTTCCATGCCCTTCATATTGCCATCAAGTGCTACAAGGTTTGCAGTTGCGGTATTGTCAACCACCTGACCCTGTTGCCCCTTGTAATCATAGTAGAAGAAGGAAGCATTCACCTGAAGCTTGTTATCCAAAAAGCGTGATTTGAAACCACCTTCGTAGGCATTCACTTGCTCAGGAGGCACGAAATAGACTTGAGCGGCACCACCATAGGCAAGCCCGTTGAATGTTCCGGCGCGATATCCACGGCTATAGCTGGCGTAAACCAGCACCTTGTCAGTCGGCTTCCAATCGATAATTGCCCGGCCCGAAAAACGATTGGATTTCCCCGTTTGCTGAAGATTGCCGTATGTTCCGGGAGATTTTCCATAAGCAAGCGTTGTGCCATCTTCCTGATAAACATCGCGGAGGAAATAAGGCCCTCCCGCATAGTTTGAAACCGCGATCATAGTTGGCGTTCCGGCATCATCAAAGAAGGTCGTCAAGCCGTCAAAGGTTGTCTTGTCGCTGGTGTAACGTCCTCCTAATGTGATCTTGACGGTTGGCGCCACAGCGTAGTTTGCTTCACCATATACGGCATAAGATGTGCGTTTTTGGGTAAAATCATTATTCGCAGTAATACCTGTCGGCATTGACGTTGCCGGGAGCCCAGCACCCGCCAGGCCAAGTGCGGAAGCCGGAACGCCGCTGAAATTTCCGGCTGGATTGAAGTAAGATGGGGCTGTTCCCGCCGCGGCATTGAACAAGCTCAGCGCGTTAAAAAAGTCGGGGCGGTTTGCTGCGACAACAGTATCCGCACCATAAAATACACCTGCGATTACTTTGAGATCTCCATTGGAATAATCCAAGCGCGCATCCTGCGTAAAGGCATGAAACTTCGAGTTATAGCCAATCGAACAGGCATTTAGTGGTGAGGCGTCACAATCTGTGTTTGCTAGCTGCTGATACAGGCCACTGTCATAGCCGGTGATCGAAATCAGCTTCAGATGATCGCTGAGGCCGATTTTCGCGTTGAAAACGACACCCTCCGACCGGGTAACAGCCCGGCCGATGGCGTCGGCGTTTACCTGCAGGTCACTTGCGGGCGGTGAGAATACCGCAGCTCCGGGCGTGCCTTGAAATGCCTGTAGCAGTGTGACTGTTCCACCCGTGCCTGCCACGAAATGCGTAGCGAAGGCCGGAAGAAATTTATTGAGTAATGTTGTCGGGCGGTAAATCACATTGCTTGTCTGAGAGCTGCCGGT
>JBJOLA010000112.1:0-7284 GCA_046045815.1 Pseudomonadota bacterium | reverse complement strand
TATTATGCTGAAGCAGAATTGGACGGCGTGGACGGCGGCATACAAATAACAGGGAGCCACAATCCCGCTGACTATAACGGCTTCAAGATGGTGATAGGTCATGCGCCCTTTTACGGCGCTGACATCCAAGGCCTCGGCGTGATGGCGGCGGCGGGCGATTGGGAAAGCGGCGCGGGCGATGTGCGGTCTCATGACATTGAGGATGCCTATGTCGCGCGCCTCGTCGAAGGCTATGATGGCGGCGCGTTCCGCATCGGTTGGGACGCAGGCAATGGTGCTGCGGGGCGGGTGATCGAGAAGCTGACGAAGCTCCTGCCCGGCGAGCACCACCTGATCTACACGGAAATTGATGGCCGTTTCCCCAATCATCATCCTGATCCCACCGAAGAAAAGAACTTGGCCGATCTGAAAGCGCTCGTCGCGCGAGAAAAGCTCGATTTTGGTGTGGCTTTCGATGGCGACGGAGACCGGATTGGCGCAATTGACGGCCAAGGTCGCGTCATCTGGGGTGATCAGATTCTCTCCATTTTGGCGGAGCCTGTGCTCAAGCGCATCCCCGGCGCGACAATCATCGCCGACGTCAAGGCAAGCCAAGCACTTTATGACCGGATTGCGGAACTCGGCGGCGTGCCGCTGATGTGGAAGACGGGACATAGCCTGATCAAGGTCAAGATGAAGGAAACCGGCAGTCCGTTGGCGGGCGAAATGAGCGGGCATATTTTTTACGCCCATGAGTTCTACGGGTTTGACGATGCGCAATATGTCGCGGTGCGTTTCATCCGCGCGATCCGGGAATTGGGCGGGTCTTTGAACGCCTTGAAAGATGCGATGCCCAAGATGATTAACACGCCCGAATTGCGGTTTCAGGTGGACGAAAGCCGCAAATTCGCGGTGGTCGACGAAGTGCTCGCCCGGCTTGAGGCAGAGGGCGCCGACGTCAACCGGACGGACGGCGCGCGGGTCAACACGCCTGACGGCTGGTGGCTGCTCCGCGCATCGAACACGCAGGATGTGCTTGTCGCGCGCGCCGAAGCCAAGGATCAGGCCGGGCTGGACCGGCTCATGGCGATGATCGACGCGCAACTGGCGGCGTCTGGCTTGGAACGCGGGGAGAGTGTGGGGCATTGACCGTGCTTGCACGCGAACTGATCTGGTGCTAGCACGGCAGCGTGAGACCTCGCCGTGCCCAATCCGCAATAAATATCCGTTCTGATAAAGCGGCGGCCATACTTAGTCGATTGACTGGCCCGGGACGAAGCCAAGTCGCGGTTGTTGAGGACGCATTAGATCAGCTTTATCGTCTTGGAGATGTGAAGCATCTGTCGCTTGATGAAGCGCGCAGCCAATTCCATGCGCAGCCACAATTCATCGACGAAAAGGCAGAAAAAACTTTTCATAAAATACTGGAAATCGCTGAACGGGCGAGCAAATTGCCGCATCGATTTGCGTCAATGGCCGACTTCGATGCGCAAGAATATGACGAGCGGGGAAACCCGCGTTGATCGTTGATACTTCGGCACTTGTCGCGGCGGTCCGAACCGAAGAGGGTAGCGGGCCAATCCGCGTGGCGCTTAGCAACGAGGCTTCAACCGCGATAATCCCGGCACCAGTGCTTGTCGAATTGAACCGCGTCATGTCATTGGAGGGCAATAGGCCAAATCCGGCGGTCGAGGCGCTTTTATCAGCTTTGATTGATGCTGGCACAGTGACGCTTCCATTTGATCTAATCATGGCACGCGCAGCGGCAAAGGCGAATGTTCGATACGGCACCGGCAACGGCCGAGGAGGCGCGCTAAACATGCTCGACTTGATGGTCTATGCAGTCGCACGGCTTAAGGGACTGCCCATTCTCTGCACGGGCAAGGATTTTCTTCAGACCGATGCAAAAATCCATCCTGCCAGCCGCCCTGTGTGACGCCCTTTCCGCCAATTCTAGCTGATTGGTTCGCCGCCAAAGGCTGGGCGCCGCGGCGGCATCAGCTTGAAATGCTCGCCGCTGCACAATCCGGGGAACATGCGCTGCTCGTTGCGCCGACCGGGGCGGGGAAGACGCTGGCTGGGTTTTTGCCGACACTTGTTGATCTGATTGCAGCGCCGACGGAGGGGCTGCACACGCTTTACATCTCGCCATTGAAGGCGCTCGCGGCTGATGTACGGCGCAACCTCCTGACGCCGATTGCAGAGATGGACCTGCCGATTCGGGTGGAGACCCGCAGCGGAGATACGCCTCATGACCGCAAGGTGCGGCAGCGCATCAATCCGCCGCAGATACTTTTGACGACGCCGGAGTCGCTCAGTTTGCTGCTGTCCTATCCCGATAGCTTCCTGATGTTTGCCGGGTTGAAGACCGTGGTGATTGATGAGGTCCATGCCTTTGCGGCGGGCAAGCGGGGGGATTTACTCAGCCTGTCTCTCGCCCGATTGCAGGCGATAGCCCCCCAGATGCGGCGCGTGGCGCTTTCGGCGACGATTGCTGATCCCGCCGTCTATGCCAATTGGCTGACGCCCGCGCCCGTCCGCATCGTGAAGGGTGATCCCGGTGCACCGCCCAACGTCTCGATCCTGTTGCCTGAAGGGGACATTCCCTGGGCGGGCCATTCCGGGCGCTATGCTGCGGCACAGGTGATGGCGGAGATTGAGACCCACGAGACGACTTTGGTGTTCAGCAATACCCGGGGGTTGGCGGAGCTGATCTTTCAAGATCTGTGGGCTGTCAACGAACTCAAGCTGCCGATTGCGATCCACCACGGCAGCCTCGATATCGAGGCGCGGCGCAAGGTGGAAAATGCGATGGCAGACGGGCGGCTTCGCGGGCTCGTCGCGACGGCGAGCCTCGATCTCGGGGTCGATTGGGGCAATGTTGACTGTGTGATCCAGATGGGCGCGCCGAAGGGATCATCGCGGCTGCTGCAGCGGATCGGTCGCGCCAACCACCGGCTCGATGAACCGAGCGAGGCTATCCTGGTGCCGGGCAACCGTTTTGAATATCTGGAGGCCCGCGCCGCGCTCGATGCGGTGGAGGCGCATGAACTCGACGGCGATGTCTTTCGTCCCGGTGGCCTTGATGTCTTGGCCCAGCATATCATGGCCTGTGCATGTGCGGCGCCATTTGATGAAGCTGTGATGCTGGCGGAGGTACGCGGTGCAGCGCCGTTCCGAGATGTGACAGCGGAAACATTTGCGCGGGTGCTGAACCTGATCGCGACAGGTGGCTACGCGCTCAAAGCCTATGACAAATTCCGCCGTCTGGTGCGTGAGCCTGCGGGAACATGGCGGGTGTCGCATCCCAAATTTACAGCTCAGCACAGGCTGAACGCGGGGATCATCGTCGATACACCGATGCTGACGGTCCGCTTCAAAAATGGCCGCAAACTCGGTGTGCTTGATGAATATTTCGCGGCAAGCCTGACCAAGGGTGATTGCTTCTTTTTCTCCGGGATCAGCCTAGAGGTTGAGGGGGTGGACGCGACCGACTTGATCGTGCGGGCCACCACGAAGCGCGCGCGCATCCCAAGCTATTCCGGCGCGCGGATGCCGCTGACGACCCACCTCGCGGGCCGGGTCCGTGCGTTCCTGCATGATCGGAGCCAGTGGCCCCGCTTTCCGTCGGATGTCCGTGACTGGCTGGAGATGCAGGGGCGTCGCTCAATCCTCCCTAAGCCAGACGAACTTCTGATCGAAACCTTCCCGCGCGACGGTTTGCATTTCATGGTCACTTACAGTTTCGAAGGGTGGAACGCGCACCAATCGCTCGCGATGCTGATCACCAAGCGCATGGACATGTTGGGATTGCAGCCGGTCGGCTTTGTTGCGAGCGACTATGCCTTTGCGATCTGGAGCCTCCAGCCGGTAACGGATCCCAAGCCGCTCTTTTCGCCCGATATCCTGACCGATGAATTTGTCGAATGGGTTGAACAATCGGCTTTGCTCAAGCGCGCGTTCCGCGAAGTGGCGGTGATCTCAGGCCTTGTTGAGCGGCAGCATCCCGGCAAGCGTAAATCGGGCCGTCAGGTGACCTTCTCCACCGATCTGATTTACGACGTGCTGCGCCGGTATGAGCCCGATCATCTGCTGCTTGAAGCGGCATGGGCGGATGCACGGGCACGGATGACGGATGTTGGACGTCTCGGCGCGCTGCTTGATCGGGCGGGGCAGACGATGATCCACAAGCAGCTCGACCGCATCTCGCCGCTTGCGGTGCCGGTGCTTGTGCTGATCGGGCGGGAGCATGTGGCAGGGCCAGACACCGATGACGCTATCCTGATCGAGGCAGCCACGCTCGCGGCAGAAGCAATGCGCGCCGATTGACCGGCACGCAGGCTGGCCTATGCTGACGACAAAGGAGAAGGGCATGCAATTGAAGGCTTTGTTCGTAGCGGCGTTGATAGTGGCAGCACCCGGAGCGGCACAAACCGTGGTGATGACACCGGCGGGTACGATCACGAACGACCCAAGCGTCGTCGCGACGGGCAACGATCAATCTCAGCGGATGACGGTGCCGGTGATGGTCAACGGGCAGGGACCATTTCAATTCGTGATTGATACCGGGGCGGATCGCACTGTGATTTCGACCGAACTTTCTGACCGTCTGAATTTGCCCGCCGCTGGCACGGCCCGGCTCCATTCTATGGGCGGCCAGAGCCAGGTCAATATCGTCTCAATTGACCGTGTTGGATATTCAAACAGGATCGCGCGCGACGTGAAGGCCGCTGCATTGCCGATGCGCAACCTAGGAGCGGACGGCCTGCTCGGGGTTGATAGCCTCAAAGGGCAACGGGTGGTGATGGATTTCGTTGCCCAGACGATGTCCATCGAATCCTCGAGCGAGGCCGAAGCGCCGGTCCCCGCGGACGGCGCGATCATCGTTGTCACAGCGCGTACCCGCCTCGGCCAGTTGGTGATGGTCGATGCCGATGCCAACGGGCAAAAGGTTTGGGTGGTGGTGGATACCGGCGCGCAAAATAGCGTGGGCAACAGCCGGTTGAAGCAGCTGCTGGTCAAGCGCAATCCAGAGACTCCGATCAAGCCGATGGAAATGGTGGATGTCATCGGCCGCCGGACGCCGGCCGAATATACGATCGTGTCGAAAGTCCGCATCGGGGGCATGACGATGCAGAATGCGGCAATTGCCTTTGCGGACGCCCATCCATTCAAACTGTTCGGCCTTTCGAAGAAGCCGTCGATGCTGCTCGGCATGGAAGGCTTGCGATCATTCCGCCGGGTGTCGGTTGATTTTGCCAGCCGGAAGGTCAAATTTCTTCTTCAGAAGGAGCCTTAAGGGTTGAGCCTTAACCCTTCCCGGTTTAACGCCCTGCTCAACTGAACCGGGATATTGATCAATGGCCGATATTTTCCTGCCCAAAAACAGTAAAGTTTCCAAGGGCGGCAAGACCCACAAAGCGGCGGCTGGTGCGCGCGTCAAATCGTTCAAAGTCTATCGCTATGATCCCGATAGCGGACAGAACCCGCATTATGACACGTTCGAAATTGATCTCGATAGCTGCGGCCCGATGGTGCTTGATGCACTGATCAAGATGAAATCAGAACAGGATCCGAGCCTCACCTTCCGCCGATCGTGCCGCGAAGGGATTTGCGGGTCCTGCTCGATGAATATTGACGGCACCAATACGCTCGCCTGCACAAAGGCGATTGAGGATGTGAAGGGCGAAGTCAAAATCACGCCCTTGCCCGCGATGGACGTGATCAAGGATCTGGTGCCAGACTTCACCCATTTCTACGCCCAATATGCCAGCATCCAGCCGTGGCTACAAACCGTCACGCCTGCGCCTTCGGGCAAGGAACGGCTGCAATCTCCCGAAGATCGGGCCAAGCTTGACGGCCTGTACGAATGCATTCTCTGCGCCTGCTGTTCGACCAGTTGCCCGAGCTATTGGTGGAATAGTGACAAGTTCCTTGGCCCTGCGATCCTGTTGCAAGCCTATCGATGGCTCGCCGACAGCCGCGATGAAATGACTGGCGAACGGCTTGACGAGCTCGAGGATCCGTTCCGGCTCTATCGCTGCCACACGATCATGAACTGCTCCAACGTGTGCCCTAAGGGGCTTTCACCGGGTAAGGCGATTGCCGAAGTGAAGAAGCTGGTGGTTGAGCGGACGATTTGATGGTGAAGGGGTTCTTCGATTTGAGCCGTCGACTTCGCTCAGTCTTTACTCAGGATGAGCGGGTTGAGAAAAGTCCGTTTATCCTGAGTAGGGGCTGAGCTTGTCGAAGACCCGTATCGAAGGGCCCTAATCCAGATGACCGAAGCCGCCACTTTCATCCAGCTGCCCGATCCGGAAAACCCCGGCTGGTTCCATTGGCGGATTTCGGATGAGCGGCGTTTCAACGCGCAGGTGATGGGCAAGATGATTGTTCGCCTTGAAGATGACGGCACCGCGCGGCTGCGGATGTTTCCGGAGATGAAGCACAGCAATCTGATGGGCAATCTCCACGGCGGCACCATCCTGTCATTGATCGACATCGGCATGTTCGCGGCGATGCGGATGTTCGGCTTGATTGAGGCGGGGACGGCGGTCACGCTCGATATGAATACGCAGTTCATTGGCGCGGGTGTGATCGATGTGCCGCTCGACTGTGAGGTGGAGCTGCTCAAGGAAACCCGCCGTTTGCTCTTTTTGCGCGGACTGGTGGTGCAGGGCGATGTGCGGGTTGCCGCCTGGTCGGGGACGATCCGCAAACCCACCGCCCGGTGAGCATCGGGGTGGGCATCCTCACCCGCTATCAGGCGCTAGTGGCCGCCGGTGAACTGAAACCCGACGTCGAACAAGCCGCCGCCGCTGCGCGTCTCAATATCCTCCAAGCCGAGCTGGAAGCCGATCCCCCGCGCGGGTCTATCTTGTGGCGCTTGGCGGGCAAGAAGCCGGTGTCACCCAAGGGCGTGTATCTTTGGGGTGGGGTTGGCAGGGGAAAATCCATGTTGATGGATTTGTTTCACGACAATCTGGCGATCAACCGCAAGCGGCGTGCGCATTTCCATGAATTCATGCTGGAGGTCCACCAGAGTATGCGTGCCTGGCGGGCGGCGGACCCGGGTGACCCCATCCCCCATGTCGCGCGGGACTTGGCGCAGGACGCGCGCTGCCTGTGCTTTGACGAGATGGTCGTGAATAACTCGGCGGATGCGATGATCATGTCCCGCTTATTCACCGCGCTGATTGAGCAGGGCGTGACCATCGTCACCACATCGAACCGAGCACCCTCCGAGCTTTACAAGGACGGCCTCAACCGCGAGCATTTTCTGCCGTTCATCGCACTGATCGAGGA
>JBJOLA010000084.1:0-5690 GCA_046045815.1 Pseudomonadota bacterium | reverse complement strand
ATGACCTGAACGTTCATCGTTTCGAGCTGGTTCGTCAGGGCCCGGCAATAACCACACCGGAAATCGGTAAAGATCGTAACCTTGGGGCCAGCAACACCCCAATGAATGGCACCCGATGCAGGCAGCGATGACAGCGCCACCAGCTGCTGACGAGCAGCACCCGAACCTGACCCCAAAGCAGGCGCAGCCCTTGGCATCGGATAATCATGAGCAACCACCCTGCCCGCTTGGGCTGAGGGCAATTCATCCTCGCCGTCACCACGCGGCGACGCACCGCCCAGCAATGCTTCGGGATTGATTTCGAGGAGCCGCGCCGAGGTCAGATCCTGGCGTGTCTGCATGTCAAACACATGACCAATGATGAGATAACGGGCCTTTTTGTCGACATAGAAGATCGACTTGCCCGACGTCACTTCGCAGATGCCGTCCATGACCGTGCAATCGACCTTCGCGAGCTCGGTCTTCGGCAAGCGATCCTTGAGCGCGGCGGCAACGGCTGAATCTCCCGCAACCCCGGCTGCAAACGCTGTTCCGGCAGCCAATGCGGCCACAATGGCCATTCCATAAATTCGGTTGAATTTTGCCATCGCACTGGTCTCCTTCATCAGTTGCGGACGTACGCGCCGTCCAGAAAAACGATTTCGACGTCGATGCCGGTGGGCATTTCGATAACCGGCTGATATTGCTCGGCCCGCTCGATCAGATATTTGCTGACCGAATCCGCAGCCGAACTGACGCCCTCGCCCAGCCCGCCTTGGGCGATTTCTCCCAAGCCCAGCTGCTGACGCTTGCCGTTCACGGTGACGTTGCTGCCTTGCAGCACAGAGTTGGTGTTAGCTGAAAAACCGCGCCCGAAGCCGCCCGCGAGCCCGGCAATGAACGCCTGGGTCAATAAACTGCCTTCTCGGCTGACGACACGGCCCCGCACCCCCGACTTGCCCGCAAAGGCGATGAAGCCCTTGACCTCGGACACCGCGAACCGCCCGCCCGGCTGCGCGCAGGTCATGCGTTGCAACTTCACATAGACTTTCTCAGCCGATAGATCGCCGCGCGCCGCACCATTGACCAGACAGCCTTCGAGCTTGGTGGTCAGCACCCGGCCATTGTCGGCGACCGAGCGCGCTGGCCCCGTAATGCGCAGAACCACCGGCAGCGGATCGGTTTGCGAGGCAACGCCGGCACTGGCATCGACGCCGACAATGACGCGGGCTGTTGCAAAGCTGTTTGCCGGCAAATAATCGGGTGAATCCGAGAACACCGTCGTCCCGCGCTCAGCGCGCGAGCCGTTGCCGCCAGTCCCGCTCGTGAACGACACCGTCTTGACCTCTCGCGGCAAGGCCGGCGCAAGAGCCGTTGCCGCCACAGCGGGCCCCTGCCCCTGATAAATCCCAGGAGACCCTCCACCGTAAAGTCCCTTAGGACCCACGACCGCAGCTGGCGGCGGAGTTGCCTGAGCCACAGCCAGCTGTGACTTCAACCCTTCATTCTCGGTCTGATAAGCCGACAACACCCGCTGGCCGTCGGAGGACATCGCCGTATTTTGCCCGCGCAGCGTGTCCATTTCTTTCTGCATGGCCGCGAGCTGGGCTTGCTGGCCGTCAACAGCGCGCAATCGGTTATCAGTCGAGCTGAAGCGGTTTTCAGAGCGCGCCATCCATTCCTGTTCGCTCATATTGCGATTAACGAGATCGCCTGTGCTGACCTTGACCTCTTTCGCATCCGTCGCCGCAAACTCAGTCTTTGTCTTGCTGTCGCCGAAAATCCACCAGCTTGCGCCAAGGAGCGCAACCATCGCTGCGCCGCCAAGGAGCAATTGCTGCTTACGGCGAACGTCATCATTTACGCTCATCGCCTGGCCTACTGGCGAGACGTCGTCATCCCCGCCTTGGGGCACCTCTTCGACTTGTTTTTGCTTCTTGAACCTATCGAGGATGCTCATTGGCTCTCTCCCACCGGCTGAACAATGTAAGCGGTTGTGACCGCGCCCGGCGCAAGATTGGCATCAGCTATGCTGACGGCGGTCGCATTGGACGGTGCCACAACACGCTCGGTGATCGCCAAGGGGACATGCCCCTTATTCTCGATTCGGATGACCTTTCCCGTGAGCGATGCGCCGCGATATTCCGCGATCATCTGGACCTTAAGCTCGCCGACCCTCACGGGTGCCAGAACAGGCTGGCGCATCCGGTAGCCATCAGGAATGCTGCTCGTGTACATCGCCTGGACCAGCCTGACGGCTTGCTCTTGGCTGTCGGGTGCCTCTGCGATCCGCGTCTCGCCTGGCTTGTCGCCAGCGATCGCCGGGTTGGCAACAAAGACTTGCTGCGCTTCCTGTCCCGACAAGCGGCAGGCAAATTTATAGACAAAACCCTTCTTAGAGGTCGCGAAGAACGACAGCAGCTTGGGCGTGAAGCCTTCGGGCACCGAGACATAAATATCGCCGCGCACCGGCTCGTTCACGACCGAGAAGTCTTCGTTCGCATTGCCGGTCTGGAGCTTCGAGACGCTGGCGATTTCGTCGCCGACCAGACTGATTCGGGTGAGGTCGCGCGACGAGGCGATGCAATCGACCCGCGAATTGTCTGACGCCATCAGCGTCTGGTCGGCCCATGCCGGGCTCGACATTGCCAAGAATGTTGCAGCAAGGACCCCTGCGCCAAGCGCGCGCTCAACATAAGAGTGCACGCGAGACACGAGGACAGTGCCGCAGGCCAAGCCGCAGCCGCAAAGTATCGGGTTCATTGGGACACCGCCTTTTTGGGATCGACCTTTTCGACCATGCCGAACTGGACGAGCTTGAGGCTCAGGCCATTATAGACCCAGCCATAGTGAAAGGTTTTTGGAGTGGCCGAGACTTCCTGGCGGCCCACCATGGTATGAAGCACGCCGGTCACCTCCGAGGTCAGCCCTTCGGGATCGACCTTCAAGGACTCCATCGTGAAAAACTGGGCTATTGCCGAGCCGCGCTGGTCATCGACAATCTTCATCAGATCGGCCTTGACCGCACCGTAAGCACTGGGATGGACCATTTCGAGAACCGAGGTCATCCAATAATCGAGGCTCTGCGGCGTGCGATTGAGCGTCAAAACCGCAGCGTCACGCGTGACCGCTTCGAGATATTCGCGGCTCACGCCTGAACTTGAAAGTGTCAGCGGGGTGCGCAGCACTGGCTGCAGCACAACTTCGCGGTCGCGCGACGCTGCCGCCATCCCCAGCACGGCTGCCAAGGCAGCAAGCGCCAGGCTGGCGACAAGCAGCATGTTGCGCTGCTTCAAGACGCGCTGCGACTGTGTATGCGCATAGGCAATATCCATGAGAAGCTATCCCGCCATGAGTCTGAGAAATGAAGGTGGCGTGGCCCGCAGGCCAACAAAGCCTCCTGGCAAATACCAATAGGCCAAATGAAGCAGCCATGACGCGGCGCGGCCCGCCTTTGCTTTTCGCAAGGCCCACCAACATCCGAATCCGAGAATGATTCCGATCAGAATGTGTTGCGTCAAAACACCCCAGATGAACGGCAGGACCATCGCGATGAACTCATCCAAAGTCCAAAGCCCGATCAGCTCGGGATCGTCGAGCCGTGCTGGAATAGCATATTTGTCAGCCATCTTGCCCCGCCACCTTCAAGGGAGCGAACGCCCGGGTTTGGACGCCCGCCATTGGGTCAGATCGTTGCGGTGACCGCAGCGGTGACGATGGGAACGCCGGTGCCAGCACCAACGCCGACGCCGACGGGGATGGCAACTTGGCCAAGGCTGAACCGACCCGAGGCAAGTCCGACGATTCCGCCTGCAAGCGACAGCACGGTGATGATCTTGCCGCCCGAACCTTCAAGAAAGCCTGTGAACGATGTCAGGGCTGTGTTGAACGTCGCATCAGCCCCGGCCATGGCCACTTCGGTGCCGGCAACGACAGCTACCGCTGCAATCACCCCGATCTTGGCTATAGAGGACAGTGATGTTCGCCCCGTCAGGGACATTACATTGATCTTCATAGGATCATCCTTCTTCAAGACGTCATTGTTAACGCCTCGACGAAGCTGTCATTTTTCAAGAGCGCCGCGCCACAACGAAAAAGCGCACACGCCAAAATAACCAACAAAATTTCGCAAAGCGCCAAAACGAATCACTCATAGTTGCGCATCAAGCAACATTCGTCGCAAAAACAGCAACCTGTGTTTCGCGACGCGCGACTCTTGTCGCTGATTTCACAACTCTTGTTTCCCACCCAGCAACTCGCGTTGTGCCGCGCGCAACAAGCCTTTACGAATCGCACACGCGTCCGCAGCTACCGACTCAGATTGAGCGCCACGGCCAATATGCTAAGCTCATCAGGTGTCCCGGACGACCCAAACCTATCTGCTGAAGCTCAACCGTTTGCAGTTCGAAGCGCTGACCCGTGCCATCATGCTCGAATCCAATAAACTTCATTAGTTACAAGGTATTGGCCAATGCCTGGCGCGCTGGATGAAACAGTGGGACGATGGTCATTTGCCAGCAATTTCATGCGCGAAAGAACTCGAACTGCCGCCCACAAGTCCCCTTGATCGCTACAAGCTCTACGTTGGCCTCAACCCTGAATCGACCAAGCTTCTGAAAGCATTGCGCGATCATCTGGCACGCGAAGCGAACCGTCCGATGACCGTCGCAGCCACCATAACGCGGTTAATCGCTTGTATTCTTAATGATCGGTTACCAGAAAACGCTTGCACAACGGCGTGACGTAATTTTACCTTACGGAATTCTGTATCGGGGTCGCACTCATGGAGCCACCACAACCACAAGAAGCTCGAGAGGTGCTGCCTAGAAGGCCCCACCTTTCAAAAGTCACACCTGCAAACTTTGTTCCCCTGGTTTGCGCTGTCATGGACCGAGACCATTTGAGACCATGTGACCTAGTAAAACGCACCGGCTATACGAAATCCAAAATCAGCCGGATATTGTCGGGTGCCCATCAAATTGACAGCATCACGCTCCACACCATCTTCGACGCACTCAAGATTGATCTTCTGCGCGCCCTGCTTGCGGTCGGCCGCCTTGGCGACTGGGAACAATATTTTGACCCCGACGTCGAAATTATCGCCGACTTGATCGACGTCCTGCCCGACGCATTGAACAAGGCCCGTGCCGGCAACAGCCGCGCCAGCATCAGCCTGCCGGGCACCATCATTCTGGCTGACCGCTTGAGCGAAATGATCGCGCTCAATGACCGGGAGACCGCCACGCGTCGCCGTGAGCGACCAATCGCTGGTTGCTAGCTTGTTTTGTCAGCCAATCCCACAATGCCTAGCCGACCAAATCTAAGGTACGATACGAAGATACTGAGGAAACTCACGGTTTAATATCAACAATCTCTCGATTGGGAATGCGACAGCGTCTGTGATAGCACGAGCTGGCGCATATTCGCGCATGGACAATGTCTGCGATAACACGAGTGCCATTCGGGCGACGCTGTCTGCGATCCACCGACAAATAATGTCACAATGTCGCCAATAGCACGACATTAAAGGCGCGACACGCCTCGCCCCGGCAACGCATTCAACATCTGCCATAGGCTCGCGATTCGCAGTGACGACGATCGAGCAGAAAGCCACGGCAATATGATTGCCGGTGTCACACTAACGGAGGTGAAGGCGTGCGACAGTGAAAAGCTCGACACAAGGCCGGGCTTTTCGGAGTGTCCGCTAGAGA
>JBJOLA010000024.1:0-11268 GCA_046045815.1 Pseudomonadota bacterium | reverse complement strand
GCTTTGTCATCCCCGTAGGACGTGATGATGCCCTTGAAGACCTTTGCAAACACCTGGTCGAACCTGTCGAGCAGCCCTTCATCCTTCACGAACGTCGCGCGAGAGAGGTAATAGAATTCCTCGGGATTGCGCTCGATCACGTCCCGGTCCAGCGCTTCGAGCAGGACAAGATGCTCCTTCATGCTGGCGGGGATCCCGGCGATGCGGAGTTCGTCTAGGAAGTTGAAGAACATGGGTCAGGTCACCGGTGGGGGTTGTTGCGGGAAATGCGGGAGATCAGGGTCGATATGCGCCCACGCCGGCGCTTCGCTCGTCCAGATTGTTGCTTGCGGCGGCAGTGATTTCAAATCGTCGAGAGCGCCTGCCCGAATGATCAAGAACTGCGCAAATTCAGCTGACTTGCTGAAAACAGGCGTGCCACATTTGCCGCAGAAACCGCGCGACATATGATTTCCGCTTTCTGCCACGCTGTCATACCATGTGACATCGCCCGTGAGTGCAACCGACTCTGCGGGGAAAACGAGATTTACAGTCGCGTTGCCCGCAGCGAGATATTGGCACAATCGGCACCAGCACGTGCGCGCACGAATAGGCGCAGCGTTGCACGAGAGCGTCACTGCGCCGCAGAGGCAACTTCCGGTAATCTTCATGCGGCAATTCCAACCATCACGAGGGGCACGGCGGGAACGCCATCGGCGCCGAGTTTGTCGAACAAGTTGAAGAAGTTGCAGAACAAGGGTTAGTCAGCCTTTGCATGAATTGAAAAATAATCAATGATCCGCCGTCCGATTTCCTCGCGCGTTTCGCTTCTGTGCTTGCACTTATCAGCCCACATTCGCCCCGGGTGCAACACATCCCATAGTGGCCTTAAGCCATTATACCGCCCCGCGCCCGGGTCATGATTGCCAAAACCGTCGATCAATCGATTCCAAAGCGGGGTAAAAGTCGAAATCATCAGCGTTTCGCCGAGCGGAATCCAGATGTCGTCAACTGCAAGGTAGCGCACCCAAAAATCAGATATGTCCAAATTATTGGCAAGGGCGATAGAGTCGCGATGCTCACAAATTCTGTTGAAGAGCCACCGTCCCGTGCTACCGCTGGTTAGACTGCCGCCGCGCCTAGCACCCGACGGAACAGCTTTCCCGACGTAAATGGGAATAGCGTTATCGGCATCTGGGTTACCGGAAATTGCAGTATATGGCTCAAAGTTGCCTGAATAATAGATCGCGTAAATGCCTGCCCCCACAAATGCATGCATTTCGTTCATCGGCATAGCTTTTTGGACGAGCATCGCTTCAACAACGGACTTCCCAAGGTTGATCTTGTCGAGAGGGTTATAGGGATCAACCACGCAAATGACCAAGATGCTCGATTACGGATGATGTAACGATTCGTGCCAAATCAACTGGCACTGCGTTCCCAAGTTGGCGCATCGCTTCTGACCAAGACCCTTCAATCGCGAAATTATCAGGGAAGGTCTGTAGGCGGGCACTCTCCCGCACGGTGAAGTAACGCACGCTGCCGTCATCGCGCACCATCATATTCTCGCCGCCGGGAACACCGTGGACGCCTGCCTTCAACGCTTTGGCGGGAAGATCAATCGGGCTCCCGGTATGGCCTGGGTAAGTGCGTGCGCCGGGTTGGAATTTATGATTGAGGAAATGCGCAGCTAAGCTCGGATTTCGCTCAGGATCGGGCAAATCAGCAAGCGCATCTCGCACTGACTTCCAAGGCAACAATGCAGCGCTGGCAGAATTCCGGATCGGGCGAACCAGAGTCCGGTGGCGGCGAGGTAGTCGGTGTAAGTCCCAATAGGCGCCGCGCTCCGATTGGTCTTGTTGCAACGCTTCAAGGCTATGCGTCGCATTTGGGAAACCCCAATTGGCACAAAGGTCATCACGAAATCCGATGAAGAAAACCCGTTCACGGCGCTGCGGGATGCCATAGTCGGCTGCATTGAGAACGCGCGGCGGAATGACTCGGTATTGGAGGCCAACACGCCTGCCCGAACTGTGATGCCGTTCGAGGCGCGTAAGATGTTCAGCCCACGACTCCGTGTCTGCAAGAGTGATTTCGGGGTAGGTCAGTTGCAACGTGATGTATGAAAAATATGCCGAAAAGCTGCTGCGAGTTAGCCCTTTTACATTTTCAAAGATGAAGGCGCGCGGTCGAGTCTCCCGCACGGCTCGAACTGCTTCTGACCACATGTCCCTGTGATCATTATTCGCTTTATGCTTGCCCCCCATCGAAAATGGCTGACAGGGTGGGCCACCAGTTACAAGGTCAATTTTACCCTCCTGCGTCCTGAAATCGACTGAACGAATGTCTCCTTCGAATAGTTCAGGCCATTGCGAATGCGCATTCCGGCGCAGCGTAGCGCAGCACCAACGATCGCGCTCTACTATCAATTGTGGCCGTGCGCCTGCCAAATTGCTGCCCAGACCCAATCCGCCAGCACCAGCGAAAAGCTCAATAGACTGCACCTTCTTCTCCCAGCGTAAAATTCAATCTAACAGTATGTTCCTATTAAGTTCCGGTCAAGTTCATTCACCCGTTCCTTCTCGCCATGAACGCCAGCCGTTCGAACAGCATCACATCCTGCTCATTCTTGAGGAGAGCCCCGTGCAAGGGTGGGATCGCTTTGGTCGGGTCGCGGTTTTGCAGGACGTCTAGCGGCATATCTTCGGCGAGCAGGAGCTTCAGCCAATCCAGCAGTTCAGAAGTGGACGGCTTCTTCTTTAACCCCGGCACATCGCGGACTTCGTAGAAGACGTCCATTGCCTTGCCGACGAGGATTTTCTGAATACCAGGGAAGTGGACATCGACGATGGCCTGCATCGTCGACCGGTCGGGGAATTTGATATAGTGGAAGAAACAGCGGCGCAGGAAGGCGTCGGGCAGTTCCTTTTCATTGTTCGATGTGATGATCACGATGGGCCGCTCAGCTGCCGTGATCGTTTCGTGGGTTTCGTAAACGTCGAAGCTCATCCGGTCGAGTTCCTGCAACAGATCGTTGGGGAATTCGATATCCGCTTTGTCGATCTCGTCGATCAATAGGACGGGCAGTTCGGGGCTGGTAAAGGCCTCCCACAGTTTACCCTTGCGGATGTAGTTGCGGATATCATGGACCCGCTCATCGCCGAGCTGACCGTCGCGAAGGCGCGCGACCGCGTCATATTCATACAGGCCCTGATGCGCTTTCGTCGTGGATTTGATGTTCCACTCGATCAGTGGCGCGTTCAGCGCTTTGGAGATTTCCATTGCAAGCACGGTCTTGCCGGTGCCGGGTTCGCCCTTGATCAAGAGGGGGCGACGCAGCGTCATCGCCGCGTTGACCGCGACCTTGAGGTCATCAGTTGCCACATAATCTTTCGTGCCGGTGAAACGCATTGCGCTGCTCTTCCTTTGACGTGAACGTAAACTTGGGTCTGGTGTTAGGTAGGGAGCGCGCGGCGTGCAAGCCAGAAAACGCGATCTCGTGTTGCTCGACAGCGTTGGCCTTCCCGCCATGAATGCAGATGTGGCCTTCAGCGGCGGTAGCCGGGCGGAAACGAAGGTCGATTAGTCCAGACAGAAATCCAGCGCGTCCCGCTTCACTACCCCGGTGCGCGCTCTGATCCGGTTGCCGTAGCGACGGGTGTAGCCTTGGGGCGCGGCCGCATCGCGCTTTTTGGGCAAGGGGAGGATCGCCGCCAGACGCGCCGCCTCGAGTGTTGTCATTTCACCAGCGTCATGCCCGAAATAACGGATCGACCCCGCGTTGACGCCGTAAGTCGCAATTCCGGTTTCGGCGACGTTGAGATACACTTCCATGATCCGCCGCTTGCCCCAGATATTCTCAATCAGCAAAGTGTACCAAGCCTCCAAGGCTTTTCGGAAATAGCCGCCGCCCTGCCACAGGAAGACGTTCTTTGCGGTTTGCTGGCTGATCGTCGAACCGCCCCGGATGTGGCCGCCGCGATTGTTGTGCTTGACCGCTTTGGCAATCGCCTCCCGGTCAAAACCACCGTGCGCGCAAAACTTCGCATCCTCCGCCGCAATCACCGCGCGGGCCATGTTGGGGCTGATATCTGAAAGGCCCATCCAGTCTTTAGTGACGCTGCCTTCCGCGAACACATCGCCCATCATCGTGAGTGTGATCGGTGGCGGCACGAAACGGTACACCAGCACCCAAAGCACGGAAATTGTGACGAAATATAGCAAGACCCGGCCCATCAACCTGGCTAAGCGAAATGCTCTATTTTTGTTTGGGCGTCTGGCCATTGAGGACGATCTACGCGCAGCCCATGCAGAGGTGCAAGCTCAAAAATATTTCCTATTTGGCGATATTATCTTGACAGCGTCACGCTGTTATGGCAAATTTGATCACATTGGAGAATTGCGAGTCGCTTCCGGCGCTCAGTCTTACCCATGTGCCCCAAAATGATTGGCAATCGCGGTGCTAATCCGCAGGCACAGGCTGTATGCCTCCGCGATTGGATCAATGTAGATATGCTGGATGCCTGCATAAGCTTGAGCATCCCCTTCAGGATAATCCGTAGGTTCGTTGACGGTAAAATCACTGATTTCAGGCGCAGTCACGGGAAAGGCGCGACGCAACTGGGCAACCGCTTCGTCAATGCGGAGTGTGAAAATCATCTCCAGCACGTCATCCCGGCTGATATCGTTGCTCCGCGAAAACGCCGGAATCTGCACCGCCCGCAGAAACATATGCTGCATCAACGCAAGCCGCAGGGCGTGAAGCACCCCAAGCGAACGACGCACCGCTTCCCGCGCCGGATCGGGCGCATCATCAGGAATATGGGAAAGGAGCCGATTGAATTTGACAGCATCAACGCGGAGGCGAGACGCAAGACGACGGTACACGCCGGTGCGATCATCACTCGTCAGCCGCTCCGCAAGGGCGAGGCAGGCCGTTTCAAGTTTGGTTTCGGTGCCGCGATAGGGACGGCTTGCCCAATATGCCGAGTTGAACAGCTCACCATAAGCGGCAACGGATTTGATACTCGCAAGCCGGTTTGAGGCCCGAAGCATGCGGAAGAGTGACCGAGCCCGCGGGCTGGCGTTGATCAGTTCGGCCAGGCCTTCCACATCTTCGGCAGCAGCGGTGCCAACCCCTGCAAGGACGTTCACCGGATAGCCAAGTTGCTGGAGAACAGCATTATGCGGGATCGCCCGAATTTGGCGCAGGCTCATCTCCCTGTCTGCCGCAAGATCAGATTGACGGCGCGATTTGCGTGATCCGGCTTCGTTGAGCAAGCCGAGACCAAAAGCGGTGATCGCCCGTGCATAAGTGCGGGATGCCAGATGCTCCCGCTGAACCCGCCGAATGCCGCGGTAGAAATCAAGGCTCAAATCGGTGCGGCTGTAGAAAGGGTCTGCTTCGGCCGGGGGCGGGCTGGTTTCAGCCTCGGCGATCCGGGCAAGTGTGGCAAGGGCGAGTTCGGGGGTGCGAAACAGCAGGAAGCCGTCCCCGCCCTGAAAGCTGGCCTCGATCTCGATCTTGATTCCAAGCGCGGCGAATTGCTGCCGTGCCCATATGCTCATCGGATAGGCCATCCGATCTGCCATGCTCGATGGGTGCGCACCCCGGCCCATCGATTCGCCGTGTGTGTTGAAGATCAGCGCAGAGACGTCGGTCAGGCCGTGTTGACCCATGATCCGGGCGAGCCGGCCGTGGAGCCGCTCAATCGCGAGGGCTGCGGGAATTTGACCGATGAAGCGGCCCGCATCTGAAAAGCCAGTCTGGATCGAAACCCGTCCACGCTGGCGGGCGTAGGCCTGATAGGCAGGTTCACCGAGTAAGGCATCGAGGAAGCGCGCACCGTGTTCCATCGCGCTTTCAGTTTCAAACAGTGGAGAGACATCAACCTTATTCTCAATCCCGAGCAAACGTGCGAAATAAAGTGCGGCGAGCACGGTCTGCGGGTCTTCACATTCCGCGATCAACATGCGGATCGGCGCGTTGCTATCGATGTGCTGGAGCATCTGCACCATTGCAAGGAACTGTCGAATGGCGGACGTATTCTCGATGGCCAATGCTGCAAAATTGCTGCGCAGCATTTTGACGTCACGAAGCAAGGCGCGCATCCGAATAAGCGCGGTTTTGCTCGCCATATCCAGCACGTTTTCGGGATCAATTTTCCGCCGTATCGCGTTGTGGAGCTGGGAAGCGTTGACGCGAAAATGGATGCCGCCCATGCCCAGGCCGTCGGCCTCCATTGCCGCCGCGAGGGTGAGGAGCGATTTGGCGGTTTCCTGATCTGCAGTGGCAGCGTGGGCCTGCAGATCGGCGATGATGGGCGTGAGGCTCAACAACTTCGCGGGATGATCTTCGGTCAGCCTGTTTGCGGCCAGCGATACCGCAGCGGGATCGGTGAGGTCCTGGCTGAAGGCATCAGCCATCTCGCGAGCGTGGGCTTCGGCGGCGAGGAGAGTTGCTGCAACACTCGGCACAGCAGCGGCGAGCGCTGCATAACCCGCCAGCCGTTCTGCTTTCTCACGCAGCCGGTATGCGATGCTTGTTGACCAGCCGATGTCGGTACGGCCGTCCATGTCATAGCCGACCCACGTGGCGAGGCGGAACGGGACCGGGGTGAGGCTGCGCCACTGATCGGGCCAGTGCTTTGCGGCAACATCAAGGATGACGTGGGTGATTGTATCGCGCGCGGCGGCGGCGCGGCGCATCGCGGCGATCACCTGATCATGTTCACTGTCCAGAGTGATCGTATCGCGAGTCGGATCGACGATGCAGACTGTGGCTTGCGAGACGTCATCGCTGCTCGCGGCGATTGCGATGGCGTCACTCTGCGCGGCCGAAAGGAGGAACGTCGGGTGGCCCGTGAAGACGGTGTGGAGCAAGGGTTTCGACCAGCGCGCAGCGAACGACTCAAAACCGACGGCCTTGGCCGAATCCTCTACGATGCCCCGCAGCCGATTGACGTTTTCAGCGACTGCGACCGGCGCAAGCAGATGCTGCAACCGCCGCGCCCGGCTTTGCAGCGCTTCGCATTCAAGATCGCTGACGAGCCCCGTGATCGCGCTAAGATCAGACGCGCCCTCCTCAATCTCTCGCGATACATCGAGGCTCAGCTGGAAAACCGGATTGAACAAAGGGGTTTGGGCCGTGAGCGTGTGGAGCTCTTGAAGGCGGTCTCTGAGGGTTTCGTTGGTGATCATTTTATTGTGTCCACTTAGAAAAGCCGAAATCCGCTTGCCCTGAGTAGAGGCTGAGCGAAGTTGAAGGCTTATATCGAAGGGCGCTTCTGCCAAGCTTGGGAGTACCCCTTCGATACGCCATTTCGACAAGAGCTCAATAGCTACTCAGGATAAGCGCAGTTGGGATCACAACCCCGCACTCGCCCTCGCTGCAGCCTCAATCGCCGCGACGTCGGGCACGCCCTTACCAACCACCCAGCTACCGCCGACGCAAAGCACCGGCTCCACCGCCAGCCAGTTCGGCGCGGTTGCCAAGGTAATCCCGCCGGTCGGGCAGAATTTACACATGCCAAACGGCGCTGCAATCGCCTTTAAAGCCGCGATGCCGCCGCTTGCTTCTGCCGGGAAGAATTTGAAATGGGTGAGGCCAAGGTCAAGTCCGCGCATGATATCACCCGCATTAGCCGTACCGGGGAGGAAGGGTATGCCGCTTGCCACGGCAGCCCGGCCGAGCGGTTCGGTGAGCCCAGGAGAAACGATGAATTCTGCGCCCGCATCGATACTGGCGCGCAGATCGGCTTCATTAAGCACCGTCCCTGCGCCGACGATGGCCCCATCAACCGCCTTCATCTCCCGGATCACATCGAGCGCCGCCGCCGTTCGCAACGTGACTTCGAGGACGCGCAAGCCCCCGGCAACGAGCGCCTCCGCAATCGGACGGGCATATGCCGCATCTTCGATCACCAGCACGGGGATCACGGGCGCGGTGCGCATCAGGGTTTCAATCTTCGTCATATCCGGTGATCCATAGCATAAGCCGCCGCCGCGCCGAACAGGCCCGGTTGAGGATGAGTGATGAGCTTGACGGGGATGGCGGCCATCATCGCCTCAAAGCGCCCCTTGGCCTTGAACCGATCCGCAAAGCCTGACCGTTTGAGACTGTCTGCGATACGAAGACCGAGGCCGCCCGCGATGACGACCCCTGCCCCGCCCTGCGCCAGCGCGATATCCCCCGCTACGCTCCCGAGCGACATGCAAAATCGGTCAAGCGCGGCAACGGCAAGGCTATCGCTGCCCTCAAGTGCGAGGGTCCACAATGCTTTATCGTCGAGCGACTGGATCGCTTTGCCTTCGAGCGCGGCAAGGGCTTCGTAAATCTCGACAAGACCAGGCCCGGCGACAACCCGTTCCGCCGAAACCCTCCGGTAACGCGCTCTCAGACGCGCCAGCACCGCATCTTCTATGGCGTCAAGTGGCGCGAAATCGACGTGCCCGCCTTCGGTGGCGTTGACGTAATAGCTTCCGTCCGCGCGTAGCACATGCGCGACGCCAAGGCCGGTGCCGGGGCCAATAATGCTGATTGTGCCGGTTTCAGGCAGAGGAACATCGGGCCCGCAGAGGTGGGTAAACGCCCCCGCCTCAACCTGCGCCACCGCATGGCCAACGGCACCAAAATCATTGACGAGGCTGTAGCTGTCAACGCCCAATTTCTCACAGATCATCGCCGGGCGGATGATCCAGGGATTATTGGTAAGCTTGAGGACTTCGCCACTAATCGGGCATGCGATCGCGATACCGACCTCTTTGGGGAGCGGGGTGTCAATTTGCCGCCCGAAATCTTCCCACGCGGTTTGGAGTGAGGCATGTTCGGCAGTTTTGAGGGTGATCGCCTTGCCGAGCTTTTGCACACGCCCGCCGTCCACCTAAGCCAGCGCAAAGCGGGCGTGCGTGCCCCCGATATCCACTGCGACTATCTGCGTCACAGGCCGGCCGCTGCGAGCATCGCGCTGGCACCTTTTTCCGCCCCATCAGCACCGGCGCGCATCATCGCGAAGAGTTCGCGGCCAAGGCCGTCGACATGGAGCGGTGGTTCTGCCGGCGCGCGTCCGGATATATCACTCAGGACAATCAGCACCCCGTCATGACCGCAGAGCCGCACGATATCGCCGTCTTGCAGCCGAGACAGCGGGCCACCGCCGAGCGCTTCGGGGGTGCAGTGGATGGCGGCGGGCACTTTGCCGCTCGCGCCCGACATGCGGCCATCGGTGACGAGTGCAACCTTGAAGCCTTTATCCTGTAGCACACTAAGCGACGGCGTTAGCTTGTGGAGTTCGGGCATCCCATTGGCGCGCGGCCCCTGGAAACGGACGACGACAACCACATCCCGGTCCAGCTCTCCCGCCTTGAACGCGGCAATGACATCATCCTGATTCTGGAAAATCCGTGCGGGCGCTTCGATGGTCCAGCGCTCCTTATCCACGGCGGAGGTTTTGAAAGTGGCGCGGCCAAGATTGCCCTGCACCAGCCGCATGCCGCCGTCAGGCTGGAACGCGTTGGCCGGCGTCTGGAGAATCGTCTCGTCAGCAGATGACGCCGGGGCGTCGCGCCATGTTAAAATTCCGTCATCCCGGCGAAGGCCGGGACCCCGCCCAGACAAGGATTCATTTGTTGGAGGTTCTGGGTCCCGGCCTTCGCCGGGATGACGGAGATAGGGTTCTTGGCTATATGCCGTGAGATCATCCCCGCCGACTGTCATGATATCCTGGTGAAGGAGGCCGGCGTCCAGCAGCTCCCTGATGACAAAACCCATGCCGCCCGCCGCTTGAAAATGGTTCACATCGCCCGATCCGTTGGGATAGACCCGCGCGACCAAAGGCACTGCGGCGGAGAGTTCATCCAGGTCTTGCCAATCAATGATGATCCCCGCCGCGCGCGCAATCGCGGGAATATGGAGGGCGTGATTTGTCGATCCGCCCGTGGCGAGCAATCCGACGGCAGCGTTCACAATTGCCTTCTCGTCGATGCACAGCCCCAGTGGACGATAGTCGTCACCCTTGCCGATCTGGGTGAGGCGGTGAACGGCAGCGCGAGTGAGTTCCTGCCGCAGCTTGGTGCCCGGATTGATGAAGGCACTGCCCGGCATGTGCAGGCCCATCACCTCCATCATCATCTGGTTGCTGTTCGCAGTGCCATAGAAAGTGCAAGTGCCAGCGCCGTGATAAGACGCGGCCTCCGCCTCCAGTAGCTCGGCACGGCCCACTTTACATTCAGCATAAAGCTGGCGGACGCGCTGTTTTTCCTTGTTGGCAAGGCCCGACGGCATTGGCCCTGCCGGGATCAGGATCGCAGGCAGATGGCCAAAACGTAGTGCACCAATCAGCAAACCGGGCACAATCTTGTCACAAATACCGAGCAGCGCCACGCCTTCAAACATCGCATGACTGAGCGAAACGCCGGTGGACATCGCAATCACATCGCGGCTGAACAGGGAGAGTTCCATCCCGTCCTGCCCCTGCGTCACCCCGTCACACATCGCTGGAACCCCGCCCGCGACCTGCGCGGTTGCGCCAACCTCACGCGCATACAGCTTCATTTGATCGGGATAGCGCCCATAAGGCTGATGCGCGGAAAGCATATCATTGTAGGCCGTAACGATGCCGATGTTCATGCCGGAACCCTGGCGAATCGCAGGCTTATCATCCCCCGACGCGGCGAAAGCATGGGCAAGATTGCCGCAGGAGAGCGTTCCGCGCTGGGTTCCTTTGTCCGCCTCGCGCGCGATCAGATCGAGATAGCGGGTGCGCGACGGTTTAGATCGTTCGATGATCCGGGCAGTAACGCGTTGCAGGGCGGGGGTCAGCAACATAGTCATGATGCGCTCGAGAAAAAGTAAGGTGGTTCGCGCAGAGGCGCAGAGGCGCAAAGAGAGAGTGTTAGATGAACTGAGATTTCGAAAGCGGATGAATTCATGTGAATCAAACCAACTTCTCCTCTGCGTCTCTGCGCCTCTGCGCGAACGATCTTGCCTTCACTCATGCCACGTCACTCCGTCGCGTTCGGCCAGCGCAATTGCGGCGGATGGGCCCCAACTACCGGCCGTATAGACTTTTGGCACAAGCTGGCTCGTTCCCCATCCGGCGCGGATCGCATCGACCCAATCCCATTGGGCTTCCACTTCATCCCGGCGGACGAACAGGGTTTGATCCCCTTCGATCAGGTCAAGCAACAGCCGCTCATAGGCGATTCGCCGTTGCACCCCGGCAAAAGCATTGGGCATCGAAATATCGAGCGGCACTTCGCGTAGGCGCACCCCGTCACGGTCCAGCCCCG
>JBJOLA010000338.1:0-4957 GCA_046045815.1 Pseudomonadota bacterium | reverse complement strand
GATGCCATCGTTCATGTCCTGCGCTGCTTTGAAGACGGCGACATCCAGCATGTCGAGAATAAGGTCGATCCGGTATCGGACGCGGAAACGGTTGAGACGGAGCTGATGCTTTCCGATCTTGAAAGCCTTGAAAAGCGGGTGCCCAACCTGATCAAGAAGGGCCAGCAGGGCGACAAGGAAGCTAAGGCGGCTGCCGCTGTGTTGAGCCGTGCGCTTGACCTGCTCCGTGAGGGCAAGCCAGCGCGACTGACAGTGCCTACGGACCCGGAAGAAGAACGGCTGTTTGCCCAAGCGCAATTGCTGACATCCAAGCCGGTGCTCTATGTTTGCAATGTGGATGAGGCCAGCGCGGCGGACGGCAATGATTTCTCCGCCAAGGTCTTCGCAATGGCAAAGGCCCAAGGCGCGCAGGCGGTGGTGGTTTCCGCCGCGATTGAGGCCGAAATTGCAACGATGGCCCCCGCCGACCGCAGCGAATTTCTCGCCGATTTGGGCCTGAAGGAAACCGGGCTCTCGCGTGTGATCCGCGCGGGCTATGAATTGCTCGATCTCATCACCTTCTTCACCGTCGGCCCCAAGGAAGCGCGGGCGTGGACAGTCAATAAGGGTGATAAGGCGCCGCAAGCCGCAGGCGCGATCCACACCGATTTTGAAAAAGGTTTCATCCGCGCCGAAACGATGGGTTACGCTGATTTTGTTGCGCATAACGGTGAGGCCGGGGCCAAAGAAGCAGGTAAATGGCGGTCCGAAGGCAAGGAATATGTCACTCAGGACGGAGACATCATGAACTTCCGCTTCAACGTATAAGGGCCGCCGCATGACCACTTTTTTCGAAGATCTGGTGATCGGTACGAAGGTCAGTTTCGGTTCCTATCATGTGACCCGCGAAGAGGTTCTGGAGTTTGCGCAGAAATATGATCCCCAGCCGTTCCACCTTTCCGATGAAGCCGCTGCGAAAACCCACTTCGGGCGCATCTCCGCAAGTGGTTGGCACACCTGCGCGATGGTGATGTCGATGGTTGTCGAAAATATCACACGGATGGATCAGGCGGGCCTCGGATCACCAGGGCTGGATGAACTGCGCTGTCATAAGCCGGTTTACCCGGGCGATACACTCCGCTGCGAGTCCGAGCTGATCGAGAAAACCCCGTCACGCTCCCGCCCAGAAATGGGATCATTCCGGGGGCGGATGGCGGTCTATAATCAGGACGATGTGAAGGTAATGAGCTTCATCTCGATCGGGCTGATCCGCACGCGGCCTTAGCGCCGTTCTGCTTCAGATTGAATAGCCACCCTGAACGCGTTTCAGGGCTTTGGGCCGATATCACTCCGCGTCAGTGGCAACCTCTACTTTGCGGGGCCGACCGCGCCGCTTTGGTGCTGCCTCGACGATGTCCACTGGATCAATATCGACAATCGGTGAGATTGGGCCATCGCTGGCAAAGGAGGGCGGCAGCACGGCGATATCAATCGTGTCTGCCACGGCAACAGGTTCGATATCGCGGTTATAGTTGCGGTTGCCGGTTGTGCGGCCAGAGTCGCGGTTTCCGCCTTCACGGTTTCCAAACTCACGCGGCGGTGCGCGGTTGCCCCGGTCTTCGTTGGACCTTTCCGAACGGTCAGCTTGCGGGGCACGGATGGGGCGATCTGCCCGCTCTGGACGGTCGCGGTTTTCATTGCGATTATCGGGCCGATCCCGATTGTCATTGCGATTATCACTCCGGCCGTCACGGGGCGGACGCGCATCACGCGGTTCACGCCGGGCCTGCTCAACCTCGCGTTCCTGCGCGGCATCGTCATCATCATAGCCGGATGCATCATTCGGGCCGCGATCATCGCCGTCGCCCTGATCGCCGTCTTCGTTCGACCATTCCTGGCGCGGGCGAGATTCTTCAAAGCGCGCACGGGTTTCGGCGACGACCCGGAAATAATGATCGGCAAATTGCAGATAATATTCGGTCATCACCCGGTCACCCTGACGCTGAGCTTCGCTGGCGAGGGTTTTATACTTCTCGAGCATCTGCGGGGCATTGCCCCGTGCCCGATTATCGATCCGATTGCCGCTTTCACGGCCGCCATTGTTACTCCGTGGCGCTTGACCACTCCGACCGCGACGACGGCCAGCCTGACGATTATTTAGCAAATGAGAAGTCCCTTATCGTTCGGGTTCACGCGTGATCCAATTTATGTCGAAAAGCCGCTTTTCCCCGTCAACCGGACATGCCGCAGCACATCCGCCGCCTGCCAAAGCCCGGGTTTACCTGCGGCCTTAGATGGTGGGGGTAAGAAGGTCACTTTGCATTCGCTAGTAACAGCCGGAAGATGCAGGTGAGCTCTTGGACACCGCCACTAGCGCGGTTGCGCCAGCTTTCCAAGCGCAAAATGCAAGACCGCGCGATCTTTGCCCGCGAGATCCTTTGCGACTGTGGTTGGCATCGCGTGTTCGGCGAATATTGCGGAAACTGCTTCGGCCTGGGAATGACCGATCTCCATCGTGATCAATCCGCCGGGCGCGATCAGGGCGGAGAGCTGGGGAATGATCCGGCGGTAATCGTCCAAGCCGTCGGTACCGGCGAACAAGGCGGCGTGAGGTTCATTCATCACTTCTGGCGAAAGTGCCGCCCCGGTTTCAACATAGGGCGGGTTGCACAGGATCAGATCGAATGTTTCTGTAATGCTGTCGGCCCAATTGCCCAGCCGGAATTCGGCAGCAATGTTGAGGCGGCACGCGTTGGCAGACGCGATGCCGAGCGCCTGCGCAGAGGCGTCGATCCCGAGGCCGCGCGCGCTTGGCCATTCGCTCATCGCAGCGAGCAGCAGCGCACCAGAGCCGGTCCCGAGATCGAGGATTTTCGCGGGTGCAGTCGACGCGAAATGCTTGACCGCCGCCTCGATCAATGTCTCGCTATCGGGCCGGGGAATGAGCACGCCGGGCGCAACGCAGACGCTGATCGTCCAGAAATCGCGGGTGCCTGTGATGTAGGCCAGAGGCTCATGCGCGAGGCGGCGGGCGAGGCGTGCGGCGAATCCGTCCGGCGTCGCCCCGTCGAGCAACCTCATCAGCAGCGCACTGCGTTCCGCCCCCAAAGCGTGCGCCATCAGCAGCTCAGCGTCGAGCCGGGGTGTATCACTGACGGCGGCGAGTTTGGTGGTTGCCTCTGCCAATTGCTGGCGGATGTTCATCCCCTAATCATCAAGACCCGCCAGCCGCGATGCCTCATCCTCAGAAATTAGCGCGCCAATCAATTCATCCATCGCGCCCTCCAGGATTTCGGGCAGACGGTGGAGGGTGAGGTTGATGCGGTGATCGGTCACCCGGCCTTGCGGGAAGTTATAGGTGCGGATGCGTTCGGAGCGGTCCCCCGACCCGACCATTGATTTACGCGCACCGGCACGCTCGCTGTGGAGCCGTTCGCGCTCCAGCTCATACAGGCGGGTGCGCAATACCCTAAGCGCCTTGGCTTTATTCTTGTGCTGGGACTTTTCATCCTGCTGGATCACCACAAGGCCGGACGGGATGTGCACGATCCGCACCGCGCTGTCGGTAGTGTTTACCGATTGGCCGCCGGGGCCAGAGGAGCGGTAAATGTCGATCCGCAAATCCTTGTCATCAATTTGGACGTCAACCTCTTCGGCCTCGGGTAGCACCGCGACGGTGGCGGCAGAGGTGTGAATGCGGCCGCCAGACTCTGTGACGGGAACGCGCTGGACGCGGTGGACGCCGCTTTCAAACTTCATCCGCGCGAACACGCCCTTGCCCGTGACGGAAGCGACAACTTCCTTGTAGCCGCCCATATCCGCCGCGCTGCCGGAGATCATCTCGACCTTCCAGCCCTGCCCCTCAGCATAGCGTTGATACATGCGGAACAGATCGCCCGCGAACAGCGCAGCCTCATCGCCGCCGGTGCCTGCGCGGACTTCGAGCATCGCCGAGCGTTCGTCGGCGGCATCCTTGGGCAGGAGCGAGAGGGCAAGGGCGCGCTCTGCTTGGGGCAGGGTTTCGCGGATCGTGCGGGCCTCCTCCTCCGCCATATCCTTCATCTCGGGATCACTGGCCATTGCCTCAAGCTCTTCGAGTTCAGTGCGCAGTTTCTGAAGCTCCATCGCGGCGACGGCTACGGGTTCTAGTTCGGCATATTCCTTCGACATTGCGACAAACTTGTCCGCCGCCAGATTGCCCGTGGAAAGCAGCGCCTGCACCTCATCCCGCCGTGCGAGGAGGGATTGGATGCGGTGAGGGGAGATTGTGGTCATTTGCTAAATCCTGTTTCCGCCTCAAAAATAGGCAGAGCTTCGCCTTGATCTGCTTCTCCCTCAAACCAGAGCGCTAGGGCATCGATCGCGTTTGCGAATACATCTTCGATCCGATCCGCTGCCGAAAAGCATCCGGGCAAATCAGGGAAGCGGACGCCAAATGCGCTGCCTTTTTCCTTTTCCACAACTGCTCGGTAGTATTTCACGGCGGCTGCCATGCTAAATCCTCCCCGGAACGGGGAGGTGGCGCGAAGCGACGGAGGGGCCGGGTTGGGCTATGTTCACTTCTGGAAAGTTGAGACCGGGTTCAACCGGCTCCTCCACCGCAAGGGCGGTGCCCCTCCCCGTTCCGGGGCGGATTTTAGAAGCGTGGATTGTGGTCATTGATCTAACTTAAAACCAAAGCGCGGCGGTAGTCGAGGAATCAAATCTGACATCATGGCCGCTGTTTGACCGTCATCACGAGAAAGATGGAAGAGGTTGAGCTGAATTTTTTCGGCTGAGAGATGACTTACGTAGAGTATCGCTTCGGCACCAACTTTGCTCGCGAATGCAGCCCCTTTGCGGGGTTTTGCCGCGTAGGAAAGAACGCAAGACAGCCCCGATGCCCGAAGAGCCGAACTAATCTGAATAGCATCACCCCAGGCAGCCTCACTTTCAGCTACGATGGCAAGAGTGATGGACGGGCATCTTGCTTCCCCCA
>JBJOLA010000326.1:0-2783 GCA_046045815.1 Pseudomonadota bacterium | reverse complement strand
CCCGCCGTCCAGAACTACCCGCGCACAGGTCTCATAAGATCCTCGAGTGAAGTGGAGTCGGTCACAGTTACCGTTGAATGCACGGCGTGATCGCTAGTGCGAGCCGACGCACCAAATTGGTCCGTTAAGACGTTTTTATTTAACATATATCCATACCACATCATGTCTTTCTGACGTTATTTCAGTATTTTGATGGTGATTCGCCTGTCCATTGTGTTTCGCCCATAATTTGGACGATCAAGGGAGTTGGAAGTGCAAGACGCCGAAGGCGGCTCACTTCCGACTCCCTTGATCGTAACCTGATCAGCGCGACGGTTCAGTCTTCGGAGGGTTCGGAGGGCGGCAGCGGTGCGGGTGTTTGCCCGGACGATACCCGCGCGAGCACGGCGGTGTAGAGCTGGCGCCAGTACTCGGCCTTGCCGCGCTCGCGTTCGGCAGTTCGGTCAGCCTTGGCCTTTTCAGCGCGGGCTTCCTTGAGTTCGGTTTCCAGGCGCTCGATCTTGTTGCGCAGCGCGGCTTCGATATGGCGGTATTCCTCGGGTGTGCGCAGCGGCACCTTTATGCCGTCAATGATCGATATTTCAGCACGGGTTTCAGTCCGTTCTTCGCCGATCTCGTCGGCAAAGTTGTTGTAGAGATACTGGCGGCTGACCTTGGCCTCGCGGGCCACCGAGACGAACGTCACTGCCTGCCTGCTGTCGCGCAGTCGTATGACCGCGTCTTCGACTGCGGTGCGTTTCTCCGCGCTGCGTCGGCTCCTTGCGTCGTCAAGCGTTGCGATCCGCCGGTCTGGTCCTGTGATCATGGCAACGCTTCACCGATCCGCAGGCCCGTATTATAGAGCAGCACGATCAGGAACGCATCGCGGGCCAGGCCGCAGGCCTCAATCAGCCGCAACACCTCGGTTGGCGTCAGGCGCTTTTTGAGCACCTGCTGCTGGACCCGGCCGGTGTCACCAGACAGATAGCGATCCTTGCGCCGCGTCGTCCGGCGCTGGCTGATGTGCTCGAGGAACGTCTTGGTGAGGCGATGGCCATCGTAAGCCTTGGCGACCAGGGCCGTGTCTATGGCGAAGTCGTCGGTTCCATTGAGGAACCGATAGAACGACTTGATCGCGAGCTGGACTTGGTTGCGCGTCGCCGGTGCCAGCATGCGAGCCTCGGGCTTTCGCAGCAGAACCAACTTCGGGCTGGGCAATGCATCCTTTCGCGATGCAAGCCGCCAGGCCAGGAAGCCGTCGTAGAGCGGCACGGTGGCGTCTGAAAGACCGGCACCGTTCGCGCTCAGGAAATTGGCGAAGTCGACGACATGCCGGACATAGGCCCGGATGGTATTCGGCGATGCATGAGTCTGGTCGAGATGAACGATCCAGCCACGAAGGCACTCGACGACGTCGCCGCAATCATCCAATACCGTCCAAGTCCGGCGACCGTCGGGCATTTCGATGCGCGCGGCCTGCAAGGGCGTCGGATGACTCGAAGTGGACACGGTTGCAGATACTGTTGAAAGCCCACCATGATAGCAACCCTTCTGCCCTCACACTGGACACAGTTTACATGGACAGTTGTGGTATCGTTATTAACATAATATATATTATCGGACTTACGAACTGCAAGCGCCATTTAGAAATGACACCTCCAGCTCGATAGAAATATCACTGGCGACATGCGCGTCTCCTGCATATGGTTGCGGTGGATCGAGGACGGTGTTGTCTCATAATCGTGCCCGGCTTGACACGGTGCAGCACTCGCCTATGAAGCAGTGCAAAGGTGATGGCCGTAGCCATGACCGGAGTGGTCGCATCATCAACCTGAACCACGTGCACATGGATTTGCATCCTGCACGGTGGATCCATGCCGCCGCAGGAATCGCGGCCGCGTCCGACGTCGTGCCGACGATCCTTGCGGTCGTTGGCCTCGTTGTTTATGTTGGTCTTCTGATGAAAAACCTCGTGGTGTTGTGGCCAACTTGTCGGTTGCTGCGCCATCTGAATGAGCGTTAGGATATATGCGAGCCGCCCCATTCTGACTGTGCTTGAATTCTTAACCTACATGCCCTATCCGAATGCCGTAAACGTCGTATTTTGGTAGAAGACATGTCAAGCTTGACGACCCAGATTCTGAATTGCTTCTCTGGCGACCAGACGGTTGATCGCGCCGCGTTTTCGCTGGAGGCAAACTATGACTCGATCGGACGCGCACTCAAGCAGCTGGTCAATGACCGCATACTCGTGCGCGTCGGGCGCGGGCGGTACCGGCAAGCGGGCAGCCGTCGGGCAGCTTCTGTGTTGTCAATCGCTGCGTTGATTGAGCGGCGGGTGCGGCGATCAAAACGCAATGTCTTCCTGCGCGGTGATTTTGAAGAGTTCGGGAGCTATGACGCGGTTGGTCGCGCGCTTCGCCAACACACGCAAGCGGGCTGCTTGCTGCAAATCGGCTACGGACTCTATGCCAAGGCAGAAACCTCGCCGTTTACGGGCAAGCCTGCGCCCATCGTTGGAATCAGGCGCTTGGCGACCGAAGCTCTTGAGCGGCTTGGAAAGTCTGTCGACCATTCAGCATTTGACACCGCCTATAATGGCGGGCGCTCCACTCAGGTTCCGACTGGACGCACTGTGACGGTCAAAGCCCGGGTCCGTCGCCGGATTGGCTATGATGGCAAACATGTCATTCTCCAACCCGCCTGATAAGAGAACCCTTGGGCGTGTCGCGGTTTTGAGTTCGGTAGAGGAAACGTTTGTCGTAAAGTAATGGTAGGTTTTGAAGTCTTTCGTGTAGGTGTTG
>JBJOLA010000271.1:0-3340 GCA_046045815.1 Pseudomonadota bacterium | reverse complement strand
AATGCTGGGCGCCTATGCTGCCGCACCAAACCGTCCGAGATAGCGTTCAGAAATTGCCGCCACCGGCATGACGATGAACACGTCAACGGTATTGAACTGGTGGTCGATTACTGCCCCATCGCCAACCTGAGCGCCAACGCGGAGGTAGGCTTTGATGAGGGGCGGCAGTTTTCGCATCGCTTGGCGGGGGTCATAACTGCCGAGCGGTAGTCGGGCCATATTGACGTAACGATCTTTCAGCGCCTGCGCTCGCAATTCTGTCGACGCAAGGTGATTGTGCCATAGATAGGATAATGTGTCGGCGTGTTCGACCGGGTCGGTGCCGTGGAAGCTGCCGCAGCCAAACATCATGCTGATACTATGCTGTTGAAGATAGGCGGCGATCCCGCGCCAGAGCAACTGGATCGTTCCGGCATCGCGGTAATCGGGCGCGACACAAGATCTGCCGAGTTCAAGCAGTTCGCCGTCGCGACTCGTGAAGGGTGAGAGATCAAATTCTCCGGCACTGTAAAAGCCGTTGCGTGTTTGGGCGACGCTTTGTCGCAGTAATCGGTATGTCCCCACAACAATTGGTTTCCCTGATGCGCGGTCTTCAACCAGCAGATGGTCGCAGACCGGATCATAGGGGTCGATGTCGAGCTTGTCGCCACCGAGCGCGGTTGCCCCCATTGCGCCGTAGAATATCTCCCAACGCAATCGCTGCGCAGCTTCGATATCGGCGTCGCAGGTGGCTAGGCGGACGGAGAGACGGCGGACTTTCGGAGTTAATGATTCGATGCTCTGCATAGTCATACCTTTCGGCTGTATCTGGCCTTTATCGGCGTTTTGCTTCGCCTGTATGACGGCCTAATCTGGCACCCCGCAGGGGGTGTGCGAGGTGCCAGAGGACTCCGGCGTATTAGATTGCCGGGTCGCTGGCCGAGCGGCGATGGAGATGCCACCCGAACCGAACCGCTATTTCATGTCGTTGTGCATGCCTTTGCCGTCGTTGTGCACATCCGATGAATAGAGCACGGCAACGGTCTTGCCGCTGTTCTTCCACCAATGCGAAATGCCGCCTGCCTCATGTGCAACGTCACCGGCGCGGTGAACGATAGGAACGAGGCAGGATGAGCGATATTCCGTAACCGTGCCGCTTGCCGTCATGATAAGCGCGGGGCGGTCAGCGTGGCTGTGCATGGGGACGATGCCGCCGGGTTGAAGCACAAGTTTCCGCAAGCGAAGGCTCCGGCCTTCGACATTGATTTCCGGGCCGAGGTCAACAGTTGAAAGCACGGTATCCGTCACGCCCTTCGGCATTGTGGCAGCGCCAGTGAGCGGGTTGGCACCGGCCTGTCCGGCTGGGCATTCCCCCGCAAAGGCGGGAGACGCCGCGCCAGCGAGCGCAAGTGCTGCGAGGACCAAAACAGTTTTTTTCATTATCATTTCCTTCTGGTTGAAACAGGTTCGTCACCGAGGTTCGCTTGGAGATGCCCGCGCAAGTCTTGAGGACGTAATTTCCGATTAGGCGGCCGCCCGCGCCGCATCCATTCGATTGTCGTCATGGATTCGATGCACAAAGGGCATTTCCGTTTTGATGGCCGTCGCCGCATTTTCGCTTCATCAAGTCAAGGAGAATGAGCGTGGACAACAAGACTGCGGCGACACCGATAACTGAGAAAACCCTTGCGGGGCGCGTCGCTATTGTCACCGGATCAACGAGCGGGATCGGACTTGGCATTGCCCGAGCGCTTGCCGCTGCTGGGGCGGACATCGTGCTCAACGGCCTTGGAGACCCTGACCAGATTGAAGTGACCCGCCGTGAACTGTCAGACCGCCACAGCGTGCGCGTTACCTATGATGATGCCAATTTGGTGGATGGCGAGGCTGCTGCCAGCCTCGTTACCAATACCATCACCGCGTTCGGGAAGGTCGATATCCTGGTCAATAATGCGGGCATTCAGCACGTCAGCCCTATTGAGGATTTTCCCGTTGATAAATGGAACGCAATTATTGCGCTCAATCTCTCAGCAAGCTTTCACACGACGCGCGCCGCTTTTGGTTCGATGAAGGCGGCGGGTTGGGGGCGGATCATCAACCTCGCTTCCGTTCACGGGCTAATCGCATCGCCCTTCAAAGGAGCCTATGTTGCTGCGAAACACGGTGTTGTCGGTCTCACCAAGACTGTCGCGCTTGAAGGTGCCCAATTTGGCGTGACCTGCAACGCAGTATGTCCGGGCTATGTCTGGACGCCGCTCGTCGAGGCCCAGATCGACGATACGGCCAAAGCACGGGGCATCAGCCGCGAAGATGTGATCAACAATGTGTTGCTCGCTGCACAGCCAAGCAAGCGCTTCGTCACCGTTGAGGAGCTAGGTGCCCTGACGGCGTTTCTCTGCACGGACGCAGCAGGGTCAATCACCGGCGTGGCAATGCCCGTTGATGGCGGCTGGACAGGGCAATAGTCATGCCCAAACGCCCTCACGTTGTTATCGTTGGCGCGGGCTTTGGCGGTCTTGCGACTGCCAAGGGCCTGCGCACAGCCGATGTCGATGTGACACTGATCGACAAGCGCAACCATCATCTGTTTCAACCGCTTCTGTATCAAGTGGCGACGGCGGGGCTGTCACCCGCAGACATTGCCGCGCCAATCCGCGCCATCGTCAAGGATAGCCCGAATACTAAGGTCGTTCTTGACCGCGTTTACGGCGTCGATACCGCGCACAAGCATATCATTCTCGGCGACTGTGAGCCTATGGCTTATGACTGGTTGGTGATCGCTACCGGCGCGCGCCACAGCTATTTCGGGCGAGACGAATGGGCTCCCTTCGCGCCAGGGATCAAGACAATTGAAGATGCAACCGCCGTCCGCCGCAAAGTGCTGATGGCGCTCGAACGCGCAGAAAATGAGACTGATCCGGATAAGCGCCACGCACTTTTGACCTTTGCCATCATTGGCGGCGGCCCGACCGGCGTTGAAATGGCGGGGGCGATAGCCGAACTCGCTCGGCAAGCTGTGTCGAAGGATTTCCGCAGCATCACGCCGCATTGCTCAAGGATCATCTTGGTACAGCACGCCGACCGACTGCTGCCGAGTTTCCCCGAATCCCTCTCCGCCAAAGCAAAAAAATCGATCGAACAACTGGGCGTCGAAGTTCGCCTTGGCGAACGGGTTGAATCAGTCACAGCCGAGGGCGTCATCGTTGGCGATCAGTTCATCGCCGCTGCCACCGCAATATGGGCGGCAGGCGTCCAGGCTTCGCGTGCGGCGGAATGGCTCGGGGTTGCTCCGGACCGCGCTGGTCGTGTTCCTATTGGCCCGGATTTGCGGGTTTCCGGCATCGATTCGGTGTTCGTGATT
>JBJOLA010000170.1:0-3205 GCA_046045815.1 Pseudomonadota bacterium | reverse complement strand
CCACGCAACGACGACGATCAAGCGCAGCGATTTCGGTATGGGGATGTTTGTTCCGCTGGTTTCAGATGCGGTACAGCTCAAAATCACCGTCGCGTTTGAAAAGGCTGCCTAGAGTTTTTCCGTTTTTGAGTGAGTCACTTCGCCGTGCTGGCTCCCAATGGACCGCTGTTTCAGCATGACGAAGTGACTCATTTTTCAGGCTCTAGGCTCTAGCTACGGTTGCCCATCAGGCCGCCGAGGATCGAGTCCAGCGGGTTTGCTGCAGGCGCTTGACCGCCGCCTTGTCCGCCAAATGCACCCGCGAGGCCGCCGAGGATATCACCAAGGCCACCACCGCCGGCAGGTGCCGCTGCGGCTGCGCTGCCCCCCATCATGGAGGCAATCAGCGTGCCCGCAAGGCCGCCCATCACGCCGCCGCCCATTTTGGACGCGACCTGCTTGGCAACGAGACCCGCAACCACAGGCAACATTGCTTTCAACACGACATCGCTGATCCCGGTTTGCGCTGCAGCATGCGTCGCAACCTGGCGGCTCACATCCTTCGATCCGAAAATCTGGCCCAGAATGGAATTGCCGCTATCCACATCTTCGTGCGGCGCGCCCATCGAATTGGCGATGTCAGCAATGCCGCCAAGACCACCAGATTCTTCGGACTTGTGAAGACCGCCGAGCACTGCTGGCAACAAAGCGCCGACAGCCGCATTCGCTTGATCAGGCGAAAGGCCGAACTGGCTCGCCAAACCGCCGACGTCGATCTGAGGTTGACCGCCACTTTGCTGACCGCCGCCAAGCGCGCCTTGAATGAGCGAACCAAGAATATCCATTACTACCACTCCTTTTGATTAACGCCTGACCTTGCGCCGGGCCTCTCCACTTGTCAAAGGCATGTCACACCATCAAGTGTAAGAGTAAGCGGGCCGAGTCGGTCAGCAAAGATAACAAGGAGCAGAACATGAGTATTTTCAGCGCAATCAAGAACGCCATTTTTGGCGCCCCTGCGGCGGCCCCGTCCCCCGTATCGGCTCCTGCCGCTGCTGCAATCGCTGCAGCGCCTTCGGCTCCTGTTGATGTGAACGCCATTCTGACCGCTGCTGCTGCGTCGGTGGATTTTGAAACCAATTGGCGCACGTCGATCGTTGATCTGATGAAGCTTTGCGGCCTCGATTCGAGCCTGCATAACCGCAAGGAACTTGCGACCGAGCTCGGTTTCACGGGCGACATGAATGACAGCGCGAGCATGAACATTTGGCTGCACAAGCAGGTGATGGTGCAGCTGGCGGCAAACGGCGGCCACGTGCCTGACGAACTCAAGGCGTAAGTCAAATTTGGCAGGGGGTTGGCATCACCATTGCCATCCCCCACCGCCCTCGTCTATCTGCGCGCCGACCATGATTGCCGCGCACACTTCCTTCGCCCTTAACGGCCCCTCGAAAGAGCTCGATCCCCGCATCAATGCGATGCGCGGTGACTTGGCTGATATCGCGCTCGTCGGGAAGCGCTTTGCCCCCCATTACGCCGCCCCAGTTGAGATGACATGCGTCCCAAAATCAGCAACGCTGTTTGACAAGCCGAATGGTCAACCTTCATCAGAATTGCTCGCCGGTGAACATTTCATGCTGCTCGATATTTCGGGCGGGTGGGCCTGGGGCTTTTCTGCGCACGATCATTATGTTGGCTACCTGCTCGCCGACCAGCTGACACCCGCGTCGACGCCCATCCCTAGGGCAACTTCCGACGATCCTGTGACGATCGCACGCAGTTTTCTGGGCCAGCCCTATGTCTGGGGCGGGCGCGGCGGAGCCGGCATTGATTGTTCCGGCCTCGTCCAGCGCGCACTCGCGGGACGGGGCATCGCAGCACCGCGCGACAGCGACATGCAACGGGATGCACTCGGCACAACCTTAGACGATGGCACACCACTGGAATCGGGTGATTTGATCTTCTTTCCCGGACATGTTGGGATGATGATTGATGACAGCCAGATCATCCACGCCACACGCCACCACGGCAAGACGGTGATCGAACCGCTTGCCGATGTCGTGGCACGGGTGGAGGCGAAGAATGACGGCGTCGGCATCCTCGCCCGTAAGCGGATCAGTTGATGACCAATATTTTCATCGACGGTGCCGTCGGTACCACCGGTCTTGAAATCCGCGACCGGCTGGCGGGGCGGAGCGATGTTGCGCTGATCTCGCTGCCCGAAGAACGGCGCAAAGATGCAAGCGCGCGACGTGAAGCACTCAACGACGCGGACATCGTGATCCTGTGCTTGCCGGACGACGCCGCTCGGGAAGCCGTCGCGCTGATCAAAAATGATCGCACCCGCGTGATTGACGCCTCCACAGCGCACCGGGTTGCGCCGGGCTGGGTGTACGGCTTTCCAGAAATCGTCGGACGTGAAGCGGTGGCGCGCGCGATGCGGGTCTCAAATCCTGGCTGCTATTCCACAGGGTTCATCGCGCTCGTCTCCCCGCTGGTGAAGGCCGGATTGATCCCCGCCGAATGGCCACTCACCGTCAACGCCGTGTCCGGATATTCGGGCGGCGGCAAGGCGATGATCGCGGAGTTTGAGGAAAATCTGACAGATACGGCGTGGCGCACTTACGCGCTCGGCCTCGCCCATAAACATGTCCCAGAGATGCAGGATCGCTGCGGCCTGAAATACGCTCCACTGTTTGCGCCGTCTGTAGCGCGCACCTATCGCGGGATGATCGTTGATGTGCCGTTGATGATCAATGCGATGTCCGGCACGCCATCGGTTGATGCCATCACAAATTGCCTGCGCACGGCCTATGCCGGATCAAAGATCGTGCGCCTGATCGACGGGTTCGATGAGAACAACCTTACAATCGAACATAATGCAGGCACCGACAAGCTCGATCTTTTGGTTTTCTCACGCGGCGATGGCACCCAAATCCGGCTCGTCGCCGCGCTCGACAATCTTGGCAAAGGCGCAAGCGGGGCGGCGGTGCAGTCGCTCAACCTGATGGCCGGTCTTGATGAAGAGACGGGTTTGAAGGTTTAGCCCCTACCCGGCCTTGCGCTGTTTGCCGACGCGCTTGGCCACACCGGCTTCATTCGTTTTACGCGCCCGCACGACATCCAGTTCAACGAGATTCTTGAGGATCGGCCGCACACGCCCGCGCAAATCGGTGAGCTCATTTGCCGGAACTGCCTTGCTGTAAAGGAAGCCCTGCACCTCGCC
>JBJOLA010000164.1:0-3352 GCA_046045815.1 Pseudomonadota bacterium | reverse complement strand
TAGATTGGTTCTCCCACACGGATTTGCAGTGGATTATCGCCCCAATATTGAGCCGTAAAATGAATGCGCCCACCAGGTCGCAGCATTTCAACCAGCTTGCGCATTGTCGTGATTGGCGACCGCACATGTTCATACGCTTCTTGGAAAATAATGAAATCAACACTGCCTGGCGCGACAAAAGGCTTGAGGTCATCGCGGTCAAGATCAACGGCATGCGCTTCAATCCCAAGCTCGTCGTTCATGAACGCCACAGCTGGGACTGACAATTCCAGCCCCGCTACTTTGAGGTCCGGACGCTGAGCTTTCATCAAATGAAGCGATTGTCCGGCACCGCAAGCTGCATCCACAACAACTTTTGTATCCGCGGGCATGACGCGCAGGAAAGTTTGGGCAGCTCCCTTGAATTCGTCTGGGCCCTTCTTCCGAAAACTCTCAACTTTGGATGCGTCGCGCGCGTATATTTCCTGATCGTCGTATTTGGGATTGAGGAAAATGGACTCACACTGCCCACAAATGTCAAATTTAAACAGCTGCTGCGGCGATTCTAGCGTTGGAAGATAGTCGAGGTAAGTACCGTTCATCGGCGAACCAGGCACATTGAGATACACTGTTTCCTTGAGGCGGCTTTGCGGCAACCTCCAGATTTCGGCGATTTCAGTCGATTCGCACACAGGGCATGCGTCCAAAAAAATGGTCCCCGCAAGTTTGAAGTGAGAATTGAAGCGCTCTAAAGGGTTCACAGATTTTTCCTTGGCAACAGATTTTCAGCTAGCTGTGTTTTGAAAGCGTCGGCGTCAAGTGGGCAGTTGGCAAATAAGCCGCCGCTTGCTAACATGCTGGGATGATTGGCTTTCCGCTTCCGGGCGAACTTATACGCTCTATGCGCGAATCAAGAGGCGGGCGTGGCGTCATTTCGATGGGGCGAGTCGTCTATGCGCTGATGTTGCGCGAATCGCGTACTCGCTATGGGAAAAGCGATCTTGGCTATAGCTGGGCACTGATCGAACCGTTGTTGCAACTCCTGATCCTCTGGGGAATTTACACCGCGTTCGGGCGCGTTGTGCCACTCGCGGCATCGATGCCGGTTTTTCTGGTGACGGGAATCTTACCTTATCATTTCTGGCGTGACTGCGTCCAGCGCGGTGCCTCCGGCGTGGCTTCAAATTTGCCGCTGCTCACATATCCACAGGTCCGCCCAAGTGATGTGATTGTTTCCCGCATCCTGCTCGAAGCGGCGACGACCGCATTGGTGACGCTGCTCTTCGTGGTTGGATTGAAGATGTTCTATCGTGAACCCCTTGCTTCATGGGTAGATGAACCGTTGGCTGAAGTCGGAGCAATCGCAGCGCTTTTCTATTTCGGCATGTCGTTTGGATTTTTGAGCTCCGGCTTGGCTCGGGTATTTCCGCCGTGGTCAGAGTTGTTTTCCTATCTCAGTCGCCCTTTGTGGTTCATTTCAGGCATCTTCTTCACGCTAGAATCGCTTCCCACCGGCGCGCGCGGCATTGCCAGCCTCAATCCCATTGCCCATTTGCTCGAATGGATACGTTCTGCCGCATTGCCGGGTTTTGAGAGTGAGCACTACAGCCGGACATTCGTGCTGGTTACGGCAACAGTGGCACTATCGTTCGGACTGCTGATTGACCGCTACCTGACGCTGACCGGCCACAGCGACGAAAGTCACTGATGATCGAGCTTTGCAACATTGAAAAAAGCTATCCTACAAAGCAGGGCCGGGTGCATGTTTTGCGGGATATTTCAGCGCGTATCGAGACCGGCCAAAGCGTTGGGATATTAGGCGCAAACGGTGCTGGAAAATCGACTCTGCTGAGAATCATCGCTGGCGCCGAACACCCTAATTTCGGTAGAGTTGTTCGGGAAGGATCTATTTCCTGGCCACTTGGCTTTTCCGGATCATTTTCGTCGAGCCTGACCGGCGCTGAGAACATGCGCTTCGTCTGCCGCATATTCAACGCTGACATCGAAGAAGTAACGGCTTTTGTTGAAGATTTTTCTGAACTCGGCAAGGCGATGCGGCAGCCAATTCGCACTTATTCGTCCGGGATGCGCAGCCGCCTTGCTTTTGCGCTGTCAATGGCGATCGATTTTGACGTCTATGTTATCGACGAATCTTTGGCGGTGGGTGACGCGGCGTTTCAGGCCAAATGCGAGGCGGAATTTGACAAGCGCCGGGAACGATCTTCGGTATTGATGGCATCCCATTCGATTGACATGATAAACCGCTATTGTAGAAGCGCTGCGGTGCTTCACCACGGGACGTTGCGCATGTTTGAAACCGTCGACGAGGGGCACGAATACTACCAATGGCTCACGAACTAACCACGCCTCAATCCGACGAGCCAACCGAACGTGAATTGGCGCGGCAGGCCAAGCGCACCCAGCGAAATCGCGCCATCGCGCGTGCAATTCTGGTGCCGACACTGCTCAGCCTCCTTTACTATCTGCTGATTGCGCCATCGAGTTATCAATCGAAGTTTGAATTCATGATTGAGGGAACCCAGAAGGCGGCACCCGATCTGCTGTCCGGGTTCGGCATTCCAGCCGCCTCAGCCGCCAGCAATGATGCGCGCATTGTCGGCGATTATCTTCGCTCAGCCGAAATGGTAAACCTGCTTCGAAACCGTTGGGGCTTTGGCGAGGCATATAGTCGCCCGACGCTTGACCCCTTTTCGCGCCTTTCAGTGCAGTCACCAATCGAACGGGCTGTGGATTTCTGGCATGATAAAGCCAAGATCGACTATGATTCGACGGCTAACACAATTTCAGTTTCGGTCAGCGCCTATACGCCTGCGGACGCCAAGAAGCTGGCGGACGGCGTGCTGGACGGGGCGAAGTTGATTGTTAATCAGCTCGATTCGCGTGCGTCCGTTACGGAGCAAGAAGTAGCTGGCCGTCAGTTGGACGAACAGAAACGTCAGTTTGATGAGGTCCGTAAACGAGTCGCTAAAATTCGCGGGAATGATACGATGACGCTTGATGCGCAGTCGGCTCAAGTCGTGCAGACAATCTCCCAGATCGATAGCGAAATTGCGCGTCTCCGTGTGGAACAGGCAACGGCGCGGTCGATTTATCAGCCCTCCGCGCCTCAAGCCCGGTCCGTCGATGTCAAAATCGCTGCATTGGAGGCCGCGCGCGATTCCGCTGTCCGCCGTGCTCAAAAGGGGCCGGGCGCGGGCGTGGCGGAAAGCGACGTTTCCGCGCGTACAGCGGTGCTTGATTATGAGTTCGCGCAGAAATCATATTACGCGGCGCTTCAGACCTACCAAGCCGCATCAAACAAGGCGGACGCCAAGCAGCGTTATGTGGTTGCCTTCATTCCTCCGCGTTTGCC
>JBJOLA010000097.1:0-5238 GCA_046045815.1 Pseudomonadota bacterium | reverse complement strand
GGCACGGGCGAGCAGCTTGTCAATACGGTTTCCATCCTTGGCGGCGGCAATCGCGGCCTTGGTTGGTTTGTAACTTTCAGGACTTTTCATACGAACGCCGTTAGACCGAACCAAAGGAATTTGCCATGCGCTTGATCATTGCTGCTTTTGCCCTTGCCGGGATGGGCGCTTCCGGCCCTGCGGTTCCCGTTTCTGCCACCCCGGTTGCGGTGGAGCTTTTCACCAGCCAGGGCTGTTCCTCCTGCCCGCCCGCCGATGCGCTGGTTGAGCGATTGGCACGGGAACCCAACATCGTGATCCTCACCCGGCCGGTGACATATTGGGATCGGCTCGGCTGGAAAGACACTTTGGCGCGCGAGGAGAATACAAGTCTCCAGCGGGCCTATGCCGCGCGCGGTGGCGAGGGTTCCGGTGTCTACACCCCGCAAGCCGTGGTGCAGGGTGTTGCGGCTGTTGTGGGATCACAGGAACTTGAACTCCGCCGATTGATCGTAGCGGAAAAGCGCGTTCCCGGGCCCGCGATCAGCGCAGCGGCGACGGCGGATGGGGGGCGATCCGTGTCACTATCCAAAGGCGCTAGCGCTGCTGCCGATGTCTTGATCGTCGCGCTCAAAGGCGAGGTTTCAGTTCACATCGGCGCGGGGGAAAATGGCGGGCGAACTGTGCATTACACTAATGTCGTATTGTCAGAAACGAAAGTCGGGCGCTGGACCGGCGTGCCGGCTACAATCGTGGTTGCGGGTAAAGTGATGAAGCAGGCCGGGGCAGATCGCTATGCGCTGATCCTGCGGGCAGGGACGGCGGGACGGATTGTAGCGGCGCGGTATCTTTGAGGTTTTGCGCATCGACCCACGCATTTCCGCCAACACACTCACAGGGGCGTTTTAAGACCCGACCCAGCGCCGCAAATCACTTTTGGCTACCCGAGTACCAGAGGCCCTCACGCACCCCTCTAGGAATGATCCTAGGCCATTTGAGAGGCATGCCAGCCCCCGCCGCGAGATCAACTTGCGAGCTGCGATTCAACCGCGTCGTGAAATCGCTTAATCCCGCTCTCAAGTGTGCCCAGCGTCAGGTGATCGACTCCGCCCGATGAAAGTCCCTGTTGGCCCAGTGCAACCGCGCGGAAATCTTCGGCCCCGAAAACGCGTCCATCGAGCAAATCCCAGCTTCGCTGCCAATGGCTCTGCGCTTTCTCGGTTTGCGGCGCTTCGGGGATCAGCATGAAATCCTCTACCAACGTGCGGCCGACTGATTGCGGCATCATCGTCATGATATTCACATAATCGGGGCTGACGACGATCACGGTCGCGGGGAATAATTGGTAGGTGAAGGTTACAGCCGTCCGCAGCGCGGGCCAATCACCCATGTCAATGTCGGCTAATTCAGCGGCGCGACCGACGGCTGAGCGCGCATGGAGGCCAATCGTGTCGCCCGACGTCACCCCGTCCTTGAAGAACGGGCCAATCGTATCGGCGTGGAGGCGGGTGACGTGATAACTTTCGAGGAAGGCATCCATGATCAGCTTCCAATTCCCTGCCACATCATGTGTGCGCCGGTTGAACAGGTGGAGGCCGCCGAGATTGAAGGCATCGAAATCATGACCAAGGGTTTCGGCGTTGCTAAAGTCGTGATCCTCGCCCGGCGCAAACCAGATCACACCGCCTGCCTCCTTGGTCGGCAGCAGTTTCAATCCGTGCGCGCCTTTGTCCAATCCGGGGAAAGTTTCCGGCCTTGGCAGCGCGATCAGCGCGCCGTCGAGCGTGTAGGTCCACGCGTGATAGGGGCAGACAAGGCGGCTGGTGCACACGAGTTCCGCGCCCTCAACCAGCCGCGTGCCCCGGTGCTGGCAGACGTTGAGAAACACGCGCGCCTCTCCCGATTTGCCCCGAGCGATCAGCAGCGGCAGGCCAAAGCCGTCATGCGGCACCGCCATATTGGGCTTGGGCAGCAGCGCGGAGGGTGCAATCACTTGGGGTAAAGCGCGGAACAGTGCGGCCATTTCCGCCTCAAAATAGGCGGGGTCGGTGTAGCGCGAGGCGGGCACCGTCGTGATCCCCGCGCCCTGACGTGTGTTGCCATCGGCGATCTGCTGCGCCAACGCCAATTGTCCAGAAGTGGGCATCATGTTCATAAGGGGTTTCCATAGCAGATTTAGCCGCTAGGTTCGCGTCAAAATTGATCGGGAGCAAGTGTCTTGAGTGAAGCCAACAATGCCGTAGCGGCACATGTGAAGCCAAAGGGTTGGAAGCTGCTCAAGATCGCCTTGCAGTCGCGAAAGTCGGCGTCGATGCTGGCTTTTGGATTTTCATCGGGCCTGCCTTACGCGCTTTTAATCGGCACGCTAAACGCGTGGTTGGGCGAAGTCGGCATCAAGCTCGCAACGATTGGTGTGCTCAGCTGGATAGGTTTGGCTTATTCCTTCAAATTCCTCTGGTCGCCGTTGGTGGACCGGTTTGAACTGCCGGTATTGAGCAAGCTCGGTCGCCGGAAAAGCTGGATATTCCTGTGTCAATGCGTGATGGTCGTGGCGTTCGCCGTCCTGTCGCGGCTCAACCCAGTAACCGGCATGGGCTGGTTTGCGGTGCTCGCGGTCATCGCGGCGATTGCTTCGGCCACGCAAGATGTTGCGGTCGATGCGTGGCGGATTGATGTTGCAGATGAGCAAACGCCGGTAGAATTGCTCTCCCCCATTTATCAATTTGGCTACCGGACCGCGTCGATCGTCGGCGGTGCTTTTGCGTTGGTGCTTGCCGCGCGGATGAGCTGGAACACTGTATTCCTCCTCATGGCCGGATTGATTGTGCTGATTGCGATCATCACCCTGCGCGCACCAGACACCGACCGACCGGCGGGGGGTGCGCTTCAGGCTGAGCTCTCTGAGGCAGGGCAGATCGATCCGCGCATTCGCGGCGGGGCACTGACCATTGTCGGCGTCAGCTGGATGTGGGCAATTTCGTCCATCGCCAGATTTATGACGAGCGTACTCGGGGAACATCCCGCCGGAACAACGCCCCCAGTGGCGAGTGACTTCATGAAATATACCGGGCCGTGGATTGTCGTTGCAACGGTGCTGGTTCCGCTGATTGTGGCGGCAACGATGAACTGGATGAAAGCGCATGGCCGCAATGTGCTGGCGGTTGCGGATACATCAAAATCACCCCTGCGCACGATTATGAACCATCTCTACGGTGCGCTTGTGGCGCCACTGGCCGAACTTTCGGGGCGGTTAGGCTGGGGCGTGCTGATCATCTTCGGTTTCATTCTTACTTACTCGATGGTGTTCAACATCTGGGGTAGCTTCGCCTTTCCCTTCTACCTGGACTATCTGCACTACACCAAGGATCAGGTGGCGTTTGCGTCCAAGCTGTTCGGCATCATCATGACGATGGTTGGTGTGAGCACGGCAGGCTATTTGTTCGCGCGGATCGGACGGTTGCCAACGCTGCTGGTCGGCGCGATCCTGCCGATCCTGGGTAACTTCATCTATGCCGATCTCGCAGACGGCGGCGCGCATATCGACATCATTGGCAACACGTTGGGCTTCAATGCGTTGGCGGGCTGGTTTGGTTATGATGCCAAAATGACGCGGCTGCTGATGGCGATTACTTTTGAGAATATCTCTACCGGGATCGCGGGCGCGGCCTTCGTTGCCTACGTCTCCGGCATCGTCAGCAAGAAATATACAGCGGTGCAATATGCTTTGCTATCCTCGCTCACCTTCCTGATTGGGTCGATGGCGCGCGCGCTGGCGGGGCAGTGGTTCGATACGTACGGCTATGCGCCCGTGTTCCGCTGGACGGCGGCTGCTGGGCTGTTGGCGGTGTTGTTCGTCTGTTTGGAATGGGTCCGGGTGTCGCGGCTCAATCGGGCAGTTGATCATTTGCGCTGAGCACGCTTCCTGCCAGATAGAGCGACACTAGGAACAAAGTCACCGGCGCGTCTGACTTCGCGACGGCGGCTTCGATATCGGGTGCGGTGTCGCTTTCCATCCCCAGATCGCGTGCGATGGCGGCAAGGTCTTCGGGCGGATGGCAAGGATGGCCGGGTACGGGCACGGCAGTGAACCGCGTTGCGAGGCCTTTGAAATGGGAGAGTAAGCCGCGCGCATCCTTGTTCGCCAGCATCCCGGTGATCAGATGCAGCGGCTTTCCGCGCGTGCCGATGAACTGGGCAATCGTCGCACCTGCTGCTTCGTTATGCCCGCCGTCGAGCCAGACTTCCCGGTTCCCCGCGAATGGTCCGGGAGCAAGGCGTTGCAATCGTGCAGGCCAATGCGCCCAGCCCACACCCGCCTTGAGCGCGGCCTCGGGTACATCCAGCGCAGTCTGATGGCGGATCATTGCAATGGCAAGCGCAGCATTCATCGCCTGATGATCGCCTTGCATGGTGGGGAGGGGGAGGCTGATCTTGCCCGTTTCATCGCGGTAATGAAGTTTACCTTGATAGGGGGCAGCATCCCAATCGCCGCCCTTGGGGTGGCATGTCGCACCCGCTGCTGCGGCGGACTCTGCGATCCGTGCGGCCATCGCCTTGGTGTAAGCCATTGTGACCAACGGCACGCCCGACTTGGCAATCCCCGCCTTCTCGTAAGCGATCCGTTCGAGCGGCAGCAGGGCAGGGCCATTCTCAGGATCAAGCAGGAAAGCCTCATGATCAATGCCGAGCTGGGCAATCCCGCAGACGGCGGGCCGTTCGATCACATTGGTCGCATCCAGCCGCCCGCCAAGGCCAACCTCAATCACCGCAGCATCAGCACGCGTGCGCGCGAAAGCGAGGAAAGCGGCGGCAGTAGTGGCCTCGAAGAAGCTGGGGTGGATATCTTCAGAACAGTCCAACACTTCGGCGAGCAGCGGAGCGAGTGCATCATCATCAATCAACTTGCCCGCCACCCGTATCCGTTCGTTGAAGCGCACGAGATGGGGACTGGAATAGACATGGACCGTCTTGCCCGCAGCTTCGAGTGCAGCGCGCAGGAACGCACAGGTGGAGCCCTTGCCGTTCGTGCCCGCGACATGGAACACCGGCGGGAGCGCGCGGTGCGGATTGTCCAGCCGGTCCATAAGTGCGGTGATCCGCTCCAGCCCGAGTACATCGCGGCCCGGGGAAAGCATCGTCAGCCGGTTGAGCTGGGTCTGGACGGCGGGGTCAGTTGAGTAAGCGTGATCGGGCATTTGAGGAAACTGCTTGTCCTGAGTAAGGGCTGAGGCTCCTGAGCTTGTCGAAGGGCGAAGACCG
>JBJOLA010000343.1:0-4059 GCA_046045815.1 Pseudomonadota bacterium | reverse complement strand
TACAAGCGGAAACATTACCAACGAAGTCATCTTGGAATATCTCGACCGACACACTGCGCCAATTGAAATGCCTTCAGCCTCTCATCGTGAACCTACCGGCATCAGCCGGTAGTGGTTCAGTAGGTTCTGACCCTAAATGCCGCAGGTCTAAAAGAGAAGTTGAAATAACCTATCTTACTAAGTAGGAGATTTGGAGCGGCTGGTCGCTAGACTCAGTCCTGCGATTGAGGCGTACAGGCTTCGATCGCGGGCGATGGCTTCACTGCTGGAGCGCTGCCAAGGGAGCGTCACAACGGTGTCTACTGAGAGCGGCCAAGATGGATCAAGCGCAATAGCACTGCCCCTGCTTAACCCGAACAATCCCAACGTCTTCTTGGGCTTCGTTCACAACAAGTCAATCGCCGGCTACGGGCAGCTGACGTACACGCTCACCGACACTTTATCCGTAACCGGGGGCCTCCGTTATTCGGAGGACAAGAAGCGGCTCGACTCGCGCTCGACCGTCGCGGGCAGCTGCGCAGTTCCAGTGGCGCTTCGCAACAACTCGGACGTCGCCTGTTCGGCACTCTTCAAGCGCACCGACTCGGCGGTCAGCTATACTGCGAGCGTCAATTATAAGCCCGATCAAGACATTCTGCTCTATGCCAAGACCAGCCGCGGCTTCCGCGGCGGCGGCTTCAACCTGCGCGGCACCAGCCCGTTGTCTTACACCCCGTTCAATCCCGAAACGGTGACCGACTACGAGGTGGGCTTTAAGTCGGAGCTGCTTGACCGGCGCATACGTTTCAACGCCGCCGCGTTCAGGTCTAACTATACAAATATTCAGCGGTCCGCGATCGTGCCGAACGGCTCGGGCGGCACCGCGTCGGTCGTTTCGAACGCAGCGAGCGCACGGATTAACGGGCTGGAGGCTGAGTTGACGTTTATTCCGGTAAAGGGTCTGCTTCTCAGCGGCGGACTCGGAATCACGGACGTCAAGTACAGGGCTTTCCCGGCCACTTGCGTGTTTCCGGGTGGCCCCGCATCGGGCACGCCATGTGACCGGTCCGGCGAACCGTTCGAGGGGGTTCCCAAGACCACCTGGAATGTCTCGGGACAATATTCGCTGCCGGTGGCCAATGGCGATCTCAACTTCCGTCTGGATTACTCGCATCAGAGTAGGGTCGCTTTCCAAGCGATCACCTATACGCAAACCCCAAATCTGACCCCGTTCGTGACGCAGCGGGCCTATGGGCTGCTCAATGGCCGTATCTCATGGTCGATGGCACCCGACGAAGGCCTGACGGTGGCGGTTTATGCGCGGAATATCACGAAAGAAAAGTACTTCGCAGGCATCCTCGATTTCGTGAACGGAGGGCTGGGCTACATCGAGGGTCAGCCGGGCGTGCCCCGGCGTTACGGCGTCGAGGTCGGCTATAAGTTAAGCACGGCGCGATCAAGGCCGTTGCTCGCTGCGCCCAGCCGATCGTTCGGAGTTCCAAGCGGTGGTCGCGACATGTGCCGGGCAGCGCCGCTGATCATGAGACTGACACAAGCGATGGCGAAGCAATCCGCGGCAGAGGACTGCGCTTTACGACGGTGGTCGCAAACGGGAAGCGAGTTCAATCCGCTCGTCAATGGCTTTGTCCAAACGGAGCGATCGCAGGCCTCACAGCGCTGTAACGATAGTCATCCAACGGCTTGCGCGGCGTCGGTCTTGGTTAGCGCCGGGTCAGAGGCATGTACCGGCCCGCGATCGCATCGGCGCTTGCGTCCACCGAGATTGCCGGATCGGTGGCGCGTGGTCAAACATGTCTTACGGGATTCTGATCGACCTACAACGGCTAGCCTGCATCATAGCGGAGCTTCGTCATGCCCGTCGCCGGCCATCGGCAGAGCGGGGGCAGGTTGATGACGATGCAGTCTACCCGGTCGCCGCAAAATCCAGGGTGGGTGCTCGCACTCTTCTTGTGCGCTCATACGTTGCTTTCGATTGACCGGGGGGTGATGGCTATTCTCGCCGAGCCCATCAAGCGCGAATTTGCCCTCAGCGACACTCAGGTCGGCCTGCTGACGGGATTAGGCTTTGCTATCTTCTTCGGGATCGGCGGCATCCCTATCGGGATGCTGGTCGACCGGGTCAGCCGTAAGCGGATCCTCGCCGCATCGGTGGCAGTGTTTAGCGTCATGACTGCGCTGGGTGGTGCCGCCAACAGCTTTCTGCAGATCCTGGCGGTACGTTCGCTATTGGGCGCAGGCGAGGCTGGCGGCACTCCCTCAATGAGTTCGATCCTGTCCGACCTATACCCGCCTGAGAAGCGGGTAAGGGCGATGGCGATCTTTTATGCCGGCAATCCGCTCGGCGCGGTGTTGGCTTTCTTGATAGGCGGCGCGATTGCCGCTCATTGGGGATGGCGAGCAACGTTCGTCGCCGCAGCCGCTCCGGGCCTGCTACTTGTGCCGCTGTTGCTGATTTCATTGCGGGAACCGGTCCGACGTACAGGCGCGGGTCGGACAGAAAGGACTGCAGCCCACGGGCTCGGCGAAACGCTGCGCTTCATCCTACGAAAGCGGTCGCTCCGCCATGTTGTCGTCACTCCGATACTCACCAGTGCGGCGAGCGCTGGCGTGTTCGTCTTCGCTTCCTCTCTGTTCCTTCGCGTCCATGGGCTCACCATCGCGCAGACAGGGCTCCTGCTAGCCGTATTCTATGGTATGATCGGCGTGATTGGAACGGTGATCGGGGGCATTCTCCTCGATCGCCTGACGGCGCGCGACGAGCGCTGGCAACCTTGGTTCTGCGCGCTCAGCAACGGCACGGCTGCGATCGGAGTGATACTTATGGCTTTGGCGCCAAGCTTCCCGATCGCCGTACTGGGCATGAGCCTTATAGCGGTTACCACAACCGCGACTCTCGGCCCCCTGCTCGCCATGCTGCACGCTTTGGTGGCGTCCCGCATGCGCGGCACGGCAACTGCAATTCTCTACTTTCTGGCCTACCTGATAGGCGCAGGCAGCGGGCCATGGATCGTTGGTCTGCTAAGCGATCAGCTCCTTCCAACTTATGGCGCTGATTCCATCCGCTACGGCATCGTCGTGATGGCGTTCCTCTATGTTTGGGGGGGGCTGCATTTCTGGATGTCCGCCCGCTGCTTTCGCGACGAGGTCGCTCATGTCGCGACATTGTGACAGGCCTGCGGGTCCGGTTGATTACTAGCGCGGCACGATTTGCCGGTGTGCAGGGCAGGGAAATCGGACTTCCTACCTTTGCGCAAGATGAAAAAGTGACGATCGTCCGGGGCTGATTTCAGTATGGTGCAAGCTGTAAGCGGGGCTGCTGCGCTGCTTGTTTTGGGTAACTGCGCTCCGTAGCCCCACTTACAGCAACAGTGAGCATGACAATTGGATCCGCCGAACTTTCGGCGGAGCGCAGATGGTTGGTGATTCAGCCACTGCCAGCCCGGCCTGGCGGCGGTTCCGACCTATGCAATGCGTGCAGTCGCGAACTCAGGATCGAAGCAGGTCTGGCTTTCGAGCATGGCGCAGGCAACACCGGGTAGGCGGTCCCCAACGAAGTTCGACAATTATATCCGCTCGACCCCGCCAATCCGGGTTAAGCGTGGCGTCGAGGCCGCGGGTCAGGCTGCCTGAGCTATTGGCGGCTGCTCATTGGTCGTCCAGTTCCATGGCATGAGTTCATCCCAGTGGGATGCCGGCCAGTCGCTTGCGATCTTCTCCATGACATCGGCGATGTAGGCCTGCGGCTCGATGCCATTGAGCTTGGCCGTTTATGCCGGACGACGAACTATGCCGAATGCTGTTACTTGTGCCTCGCTGACACGACACTATTCCCACCATATTCGTCATGAAGGGGCTGTTCGCATTCGGCATAATTTTGGGCATCAAAGATTGTTCAGGAACTCCAACACTCGGTCATCGGGGCGAAATCGTTTTGCCCTTGCGGATTCCGACGATCCCGCGCAGGGATACCGACATGATCACGCGCATCGTTCCGATCTGATCCCGCGCAGGGTTCCGATCTGATGCCGCGCACGGCCCAGAGCCGTCATCGACGTGATT
>JBJOLA010000294.1:0-7874 GCA_046045815.1 Pseudomonadota bacterium | reverse complement strand
GATTTGGGGATCGACACGTTGATCGCGCGGGTTGCAGCGGGCGGGATCGACGAGGTTGTGCTCGCGATGAACGCCACGCTCGATGGCCAGACCACCGCGCACTACATCGCGGAACGGCTCGAAACCTACCCGGTGCGCCTCACCCAGCTTGCCCACGGTCTGCCCGTGGGGGGCGAACTCGATTATCTGGACGATGGCACATTGGCGCAGGCGCTGCGCGCACGACGCCCTGTATCTTGACGATCTATCCGCGAATTCATATCTGAGCCTCATGTCCATCCTCCCGATCATCGAAGCGCCCGATCCGCGGTTGCGCGTTATTTCCAAGCCTGTTGACGGGGTTGACGATGAACTGCGTGTGCTGATCGATGACATGCTTGAGACGATGTACGACGCGCCGGGCATCGGCCTTGCCGCAATCCAGGTGGGCGTGGCGAAGCGCGTTCTCGTGATTGATCTTCAAGACAAAGATGAAGAAACCGGCGAAACCATCCGGGAACCTTTGGTTTTTATCAATCCAGAACTCCGTGATCCTTCCGAAGAATATCATGTCTATAACGAGGGCTGCCTGTCGGTGCCGGACCAATATGCCGACGTCGAACGCCCCGCGTCGGTGCATGCAACGTGGCTGGATCGCGACGGAACACCACATGATGAGTTGCTCGACGGGATGCTCGCCACCTGTTTGCAGCATGAGATGGATCATCTCGAGGGCATTTTGTTTTTCGATCACTTGTCCAAGTTGAAGCGCGACATGCTGCTTAAGAAATTGGCGAAGGCGCGCAAGCTCGCCGCGTAAGTTTTCCCTTTCCTACACCCATTGTTCAAACTATGTTCCACGCATGTTTAAGGACGACTCATGCTCAAACGCCGGATTTCTGGCGACGACTCGCACTGACGGAGGGTCGCGTCCATGTCCCAGATGATGACCGTCCTCATTTCGGTGCTGGTTTTGGTGGTGGGCGGTCTGATCGGCTGGCTGTTTGGCGGGCGCAGCGCGTCTGGGCTCAGGGCGGAGCGCGATCTCCACCTCGATAATTTCAAGAAAGCGATCACCGATCTGGAAGGCGTCGTGCGGGATCGGGATACGGCCAAAATCGCCCATGCCAGCCTGCTGTCGGAGCAAAATGCGCGCGAGGCAGGGTTTGAGGAACGGTTGGCTGAGCTCAGGGAGGCCAAGGACGCGCTCACAGCGCAATTCAGCGAGATTGGCGGACGACTGCTCGGCGAAGCGCAGACGGCCTTCCTGGAACGTGCTGAGGCCCGTTTCAAGCAATCCGAAGAAACATCGGGGCAGGGGCTCAAGGCTTTGCTCCAGCCCGTGACCGAACGCCTCCAGCGCTATGAGGAGACCGTGTCCAAGGTTGAAGCGGAGCGGCGCGATGCGTTTGGTGATCTCAAGGGCCAGCTTGAGGCGATGCGAATCAGCAGCGAGTCGGTCCGGCAGGAGGCGGCAAAGCTCGGCAATTCTCTCCGCAATGCGCCCAAGGCAAGGGGGCGCTGGGGGGAGCAACAACTGCGCAATGTACTCGAAAGCTGCGGTCTTTCCGAACATGCCGATTTCTCGACCGAGGTCAGTGTGGAAGGTAGCGAAGGGCGGATGCGGCCCGATGCGATTGTGCTGGTGCCGGGCGGCCGTGCGCTGGTGATCGATGCGAAAGTCTCGCTCAATGCCTATCAAGATGCGTTTGGCGCGGTTGACGAAGATGTCCGCCTGGCGGGACTAACGGCACATGCCGCGTCGATGCGTGCGCATGTCAACGGACTAGGCGCGAAGGCCTATTGGAGCCAGTTCGAAAATGCGCCTGATTATGTGATCATGTTTGTGCCCGGCGAACATTTCCTCACCGCCGCGCTTGAGCATGATCCGGGCCTTTGGGACTATGCCTTTGAAAAGAAGGTTTTGCTGGCGACGCCGACCAATCTCATCGCCATTGCCCGGACGGTTTCGGCGGTATGGCGGCACGAGAGGTTGGCGGGGGAGGCGCGCCAGATCGGAGAGCTCGGCAAGGAGCTTTATGACCGGCTGGCGGTGGCGGCAGGCCATCTCCGGACGATGGGGTCTGGCCTGTCGAGCGCAGTCAACAATTATAATAAGTTTGTCGGAAGCTTCGAGCGCAACGTATTGAGTACAGGCAAAAAATTCAAGGAACTCAACATCGAAACTGGCGCGCGGGAGATTGAGGATGTTCCCGCGATCGAGGCATTGGCGCGGTACGGGGACGACAGGAGCGGCGGCGTACTTTTAACACCGTCTCAAGCATCGGATTCACAAAGTGAAGCTGGTGAAATTGCCGAGAGCGTGACGAGTTTGGGTTGACGCGCGTTGGTCATGCTGAACTCTTTTCAGCATCGATGCTTCATTCCAAACCGTCACTGCTAGAGATTGAATCGTCACCCTGAACTCGTTTCAAGGGCCACGGAGCCGCTTGAACCTTCGGTGGGCGGCGACATGGATTCTGAAACAGTGCCCCGCCGGGAGCCAGCATGACGAAATGCCTCAGTATAAACGGCAGGACCCTAGTGGCAAAAATGAACACTGAATTGAGTTAAGGGTGACGATCTGCCTAGAGCGTCGTGCGATAAATCTGCACCACCCGTCATTGCGAGCGAAGCGCGGCAATCCAGACTCTGGTGCCGCTGGATTGCCGCGCTTCGCTCGCAATGACGATTCATATTTATTGCACTGTGCTCTAAAGTCGTCCTGCTCTTGCCCCTCGTTGACTGTCTTTTCACCGCATAGAAACCAGCATCGCTATTTCTTGGCTTTCCCAGCAGCAGAACCAGCTGCCGACGACGTCCCTGTCGAGTCTTGGTCCGACTCATCTTCGATTTGTTTGATTGTTGCGTCGGTGGTGGCGTCTGCTGATCGTTCGAGGGCCGATGCGCGGTTGAGCAAGGTCGTGTCATCGGTCTCGCCACCGGAGCTTTGGCATCCGCTCAACAGGGTAAGCAAGACGGCGATGAGGGGCAGGGGCGCCAATCTCACTTGCGCGGACCTGCCATCAAATTCTCCGGTGAATTGGCAACGAGATCGAGCAAGATTGTCCACGCTTTGACATTTTGCTGGAATTGCGCACGGTCAATTTTATCGAGTGTGTCTTCGGGCGTGTGATGCCAATCGAAGTAGCGTGTGCCGTCCTGCTGCAGATCGGCAACTGGCACACCGGATGCGACCAACCCCTCAACGTCGGTGCCGCCGCCGGCCCGCTCTTTGCCCAGCGTAATCCCGAGCATCGCTTCTTGTTCAGCCAAGGCAGGGCCGAGGAGCTTCACATCTTCGGGAAAGTTGACGTCAAGACGCCAGACCCGGTCCGCTCCAAAATCAGATTCCGCCGCAAATGCGTGAGGTTCCGCCTTGTGCGCCTTGAAATAGGCGGCCCCGCCGAAACCGCCGACTTCCTCTGCACCCCACCACACCAGCCGGATCGTGCGGCGCGGTTTCTTGCCTGAATCGAGGACCGCCTTGGCCGCAGCCGCCGTAATGGCAACGCCCGCGCCGTCATCAATTGCCCCCGTGCCAAGGTCCCAACTGTCGAGATGCCCGCCCACGACGACCAGACCGGCGCTCGCGTCCGTTCCGGGCACTTCGGCAATCACGTTGCCCGATTGATGCGTCCCCGTCTGCTGTGGCGTTAAAACGAGCTTCAGTGTAATTTCCTTGCCGCGCGCCAGCATCCGTTCAAGATTGTCGGCATCATTCACAGAAATGGCGCCTGCGGGTATTGGCGTTGCGCCAGGCTGCCATGTTTGCACGCCGGTGTGCGGTCCGCGCGAGTGATCCGTGCCGATTGAACGGACAATGATCGCCGCTGCGCCGAGTTTGCTCGCCACTGACGGGCCTTGGCGACGGGCGTTGCCGAAGGGGCCATAACCCGATCCATCCTGAGCAGCTTTCATCTGATGAGAAAGATACACGATTTTGCCGCGCACCGCCGCGGGATCAGCCGCTTTGAGCGCCGCTAACGTCATAAACGGCACGATTGGCAAAGAAATGCCGTCCGGCCCCGTCGATCCGCTATTGCCGAGCGCGGTGACGGCAAGCTTTTGAGGGTAGGGGGCAACGACCTCCGCAGTTTCCGCGCCGCGCACCCACACCGGCATGTCATACGTTTCAATATGAACGTTGCTGAACCCGAGTGATTTCAGTTTCACCACCGCCCAATCCCGCGCGCGGGCCTCTGCTGCCGTGCCCGCAAGGCGCGGCCCCACTTCGGTGGTCAGGCCTTCCACGATATCCCAGGCCACATCTGTTACTGGCACTGATCGTGGTGTCGCAAGTTTCGATGGAGCAGCGGCCAGCGGAAGCGGCCAGAGCAGGATGACGGGGAGGACCAAAGATCGAATCATGCAAAGAACATAATTTGAACAAGGCGGTGTAGCAAAGCGTTTTCTTTTTGGCCTTCGCCAAGGCTTCCCATAAACGTCGCCGTGGGCTAGAGCGCGGCCAAATTCCACTCTTTCTTGCCGCGAGGAGCCGACCGATGGCCGTCCAATATAGCTATGTCATGAAGGGTTTGAGCAAAACCTTCCCCGGCGCTGCGAAACCCATTCTCAACAACATCCATCTCCAGTTCCTGCCGGGCACGAAGATTGCGATCATCGGTGTCAACGGGGCGGGTAAGTCAACGCTGATGAAAATCATGGCGGGATTTGATACCGAATTTTCGGGTGAAGCGTGGGCGGCGGAAGGATGCCGGGTGGGCTATCTTGCGCAGGAACCGCAGCTCAATCCCAAAAAAAATGTTCTCGAAAATGTGAAGGACGGCGTCCGTGATGTCGCGGATATGGTTGACCGGTTCAACGAAATCTCCGCGCTAATGGCGGAGCCCGACGCCGATTTTGATGCGTTGCTGCCCGAAATGGGCGATTTGCAGGAAAAGATTGACGCGGTCGACGGGTGGACGCTTGATAATCAGCTCGAAATTGCGATGGAGGCTTTGCGCTGCCCGCCCGGCGAAGCATCTGTCGATAATCTGTCCGGCGGTGAACGTCGCCGCGTTGCGCTTTGCAGGCTGCTGCTGGAAAAGCCCGAAGTACTGCTGCTCGATGAACCGACCAACCATCTGGACGCCGAAAGTGTTCAGTGGCTGGAAAAACATCTGATCGACTATGCTGGGAACGTCATCCTCGTCACCCACGATCGCTATTTCCTGGATAATGTTGTCGGCTGGGTATTGGAGCTAGACCGGGGCAGGGGCATACCGTTCGAAGGCAATTATTCTGCTTGGCTGGAGGGCAAAGCGAAACGCCTCGAACAGGAAGACAGCGAGAATGAAAGCCGTGCCAAGGCGATCAAGGAAGAACTGCAATGGATCCGTCAATCGCCCAAGGCGCGCCAGACAAAGTCCAAAGCACGTATTAGAGCCTTTGACGAACTGGTTGAAAAACAAGCAGATCGTCGACCAAGTGGTTCGCAAATCCTCATTCAGATTCCGACCCGGCTTGGCGGCAACGTCATCGAGGCGACAGGGCTTTCAAAATCATATGGTGACAAATTGTTGTTCGAAGATTTGAACTTCACTTTGCCACCGGGCGGCATCGTGGGGGTCATCGGCCCGAACGGCGCGGGCAAATCGACCTTGTTCAAGTTGATCACGGGACAGGAACCGCCCGGCGGCGGCACGATCAAGGTCGGTGAGACGGTGAGGCTTGGCTATGTTGATCAAAGCCGCGATGATCTCGACGCGAATAAAAATGTCTGGGAAGAAGTTTCCGGCGGGAATGAGCGATTCTATTTCGGTAAACATGAAGTGAATACAAGGGCTTATGTCGGTGCATTCAATTTCAAGGGTACGGATCAACAGAAGAAGGTTGGGCAATTGTCGGGTGGTGAGCGCAACCGCGTCCATCTGGCAAAGATGCTTGCGGCAGGCGGAAATGTATTGCTGCTCGATGAGCCGACCAACGACCTTGATGTGGAAACATTGCGCGCGCTTGAAGAAGCGTTAGAAAATTTTGCCGGCTGCGCAGTGGTGATCAGCCATGATCGTTTCTTCCTTGATCGGCTGGCCACGCATATCCTTGCGTTTGAAGGTGATAGTCATGTCGAATGGTTTGAAGGCAACTTCGAAAGCTATGAGGAAGACAAGCGGCGCCGATTAGGCGATGCCGCTGATCGTCCAACGCGCTTGGCTTACAAAAAACTCACACGGTGAATTGTAGCTGACCGCGTGCGGGGGAGGTGTGGGTACATCCGGCCAAAACATCAATAAGTCCGATAATCAACATTATGTTAAATGACTACTACCAGCACTCTCGGAATTCGTATAATCGCCTTCGCGTCCAAATGCGTTCGGTTGTAATTGACAACCTTGTCGGTAAGCGCAATCATCCGCCACGAAAATAAGAGGATCAAAGATGGCAATCGAACATTTTGACGTGCTGATCGTTGGCGCCGGCATTTCTGGCATTAGCGCGGCTGTCCATCTCAAGCAGCAATGCCAGGATCGAAGTTTTGCAATCCTTGAAGCGCGCCCGCGGATCGGCGGCACTTGGGATTTGTTCAAATATCCTGGCATCCGTTCAGATTCGGACATGCACACTTTGGGCTTCAGTTTCAAACCGTGGACGCACGAGAAAAGTATCGCTGATGCTCCTTCCATCCTCGAATATCTCCACGAAACTGTGCGTGATTTTGACATCGAGTCGGCGCTCCGCTTTGATACGAAGGTCAGGAAAATATCATGGGATAGCAACACCGCGCGCTGGACCGTCTCCGTCGAGGAATTGAACGGAAGTCGGCGCGAAATGACCTGCCAGTTTCTTACGATGTGTACGGGATATTATAGTTACACTGCCCCCTATCAGCCCGAATTCGCGGGACGAGACGATTTCAAGGGGCCCGTTTTTCACCCGCAATTCTGGCCAGAGAAGCTCGACTATCAAGGCAAAAAGGTGGTGGTAATCGGCAGCGGCGCAACAGCCGTGACGATCGTTCCTGCTATGGCGACCAGCGGCGTCGGTCACATCACCATGCTTCAACGTTCCCCGACTTATTATGTTAGCCGTCCAGCCAAGGATGCGTTCGCCAATTTCGTACGCAGGTTCCTGCCGGGCGGTCTCGCTTATTCGATAACCCGGTTCCGGAATATCGGGATGCAACAATTTTTTTATAACATGACGCAGAAGAAGCCGCAGAAGGCGCGGGACAAGCTCATTGATTTGGTCGCCAAGGAACTGCCGCCAGGCTATGACGTCGCGACCGATTTTACACCGCGCTATAATCCTTGGGAACAGCGCCTTTGCCTCGTTCCCGACTCAGATCTGTTCGAAGCAATCAAATCTGGCACCGCCGATGTTGTGACTGGCGATATTGACCGGTTCACATCTACTGGCATCGCGCTCAAATCAGGCAAGGTGATCGATGCAGACATCATCGTAACGGCGACTGGCCTGAAAATGGAGATTATGAGCGGCGTTGAGCTGAGCATTGACGGTTCACCTGTCCGGGTTGGTGAGACGTTCAGCTACAAGGGCTGCATGTACAGCAATGTGCCCAACCTGACCTCCACCTTTGGCTATTCCAACGCATCTTGGACGTTGAAGGCGGATCTGATCAGCGAGTATGTCTGCCGCTTGCTCAACCATATGAAGCAAACCGGCACCGATATCTGTGTTGCTGTGCCGCACGGCGTGAAAGAAGACGAAAAAGGCATGATGAACCTATCCTCCGGTTATGTTCAGCGCGCCAAAGGGCTGGTGCCGATGCAAGGCGATATTGACCCGTGGCTCGTTCATCACAATTACACCGTGGACAAAAAACTGATGCGTTATGGAAAATTGGAAGACGGTGCGATGACGTTTCGAAAGTCCAAACCAATGGCGGCAACTGGACAGGCTACTGAGTTCGCCATCGCCGCAGAATAGTGATC
>JBJOLA010000289.1:0-6060 GCA_046045815.1 Pseudomonadota bacterium | reverse complement strand
ACAGCGGTGCGGATCGGAATATTCTGGAGGTTCGGATCGTTGGAGGACAAGCGCCCGGTCTGCGCGCCCGTGAGTGAGTAGCTCGTATGGACACGGCCAGTGGCGGGGTTGATCTGTTCCTGGAGCGAATCGGTGTAGGTGGATTTGAGTTTCGACAATTGCCGCCATTCAAGCACTTTGCCTGCAATCTCGCTGCCCTCTTCAGCGAGCCGTTCGAGCACCGTGACGTCGGTGGAATAATCGCCGGACTTGCCCTTCTTGCCGCCCTTCAGCCCCATCTGGCCAAAGAGAATCTCGCCCAGCTGCTTGGGGCTGCCGACAGTGAAGGGCTGGCCCGCGAGGGCGTGGATTTGGCCTTCAAGCGCAACGATCCCATCACCAAATTCAGCCGACATCCGCGCAAGTTCGGCGCGGTCAACCTTGATCCCTTCGCGTTCCATCTGCGCCAGCACAGGGACGAGGGGCCGGTCCACCCGTTCATATACCGTGGTGACCGATTCCGCGGAGAGGCGCGGCTTGAACATATGCCACAGCCGCAGTGTGACATCGGCATCCTCGGCGGCGTAGCGCGTGGCGTCCTTCAACGGCACCTGATTGAAGGTGAGCTGGTTCTTGCCCGTTCCGCACACTTCCTTGAAGGCGATGCATGTGTGGCCAAGGTAGAGCGCTGCCAGTTCATCCATCCCGTGATTGTGACGCCCGGCATCCAGATTGAAGCTCATCACCATCGTATCGTCGATCGGGCCAACATCGAGGCCGACCCGCGTCAGCACGTTGAGATCATATTTGATATTATGCCCGACCTTCATCACCGCCGGATCGGCGAGCAATGGCCGCAATCGCGCGACGATCTCCGCGAGCGGAATTTGCGCCGGATTCTCGGCGAACATATCAGAGCTGCCATGCGCGATCGGGATATAGCAGGCGCGGCCCGGCGCTGTCGCCAGGCTGATTCCAACCAAGCCGCCCGCAACCGAATCGAGCGCGTCGGTTTCAGTGTCGACGGCGACAATACCGGCGAGCGTGGCTTCGGCCACCCACCGGTCTAGCGCGTCCGCGCTCTGTACACATTCATAAGCGTCACGGTCAAACGGCAGTTGTTCAGCTGGCGGCGGAGGCGGCACGGCAGGTACGTGCGCGGCCTGATTGACCATCTTCATCGTGCTATGGTCGGCAGCAGTGGTCCCGCCAACCCGGGCGAGCAGCGACTTAAAGCCGTGATGCTCCAGGAATGCGCGCAGCGGCGGCTCGGGAATTTTCTGGAGCAGGAATGTGTCGAGGGGTTCGGGCAGCGCAGCATCTTCCTTAAGCGTCACCAGCACCCGCGAAAGCCGGGCTTGCTCTGCAAAGGTCATCAGATTTTCGCGCATCTTTGAAGGCTTCATCGCCCCTGCGCCGTCGAGGACCGCGTCCAAAGATCCATATTCCTGCATCAATTTTGCTGCCGTCTTCGGTCCGATCCCCGGGACGCCCGGCACGTTGTCCGCAGTATCGCCCATCAGCGCAAGGACATCACCCAATTGCTCTGGCCCGACACCAAACTTCTCGATCACTGCCTCAGGCCCCAGCCGGATATTCTTCATCGTATCGAGCATGTCGATCTTGCCGGGGTCGATCAGCTGCATCAGATCCTTGTCGGATGAGACAATCGTAACCTTCCACCCTTCACGCACAGCAGCAACGGCATAGGAAGCGATGATATCGTCCGCCTCCAGCCCGATCTCCTCAATGCATGGCAATGAAAATGCGCGGGTGGCATCGCGGATCATCGGGAATTGGGGCACGAGGTCTTCGGGCGCGGGCGGGCGGTGCGCCTTATACTCCGGATAGATATCGTTGCGGAACGATTTGCCCGACGCGTCGAGGATTACCGCCATATGGGTTGGCCCATCGGCCTTGTGTAGCGCATCGGCCAGCTTCCACAGCATTGTGGTATAGCCGTAGACCGCGCCGACGGGCTCCCCCCTTATGTTGGTGAGCGGTGGCAGGCGGTGATAGGCGCGGAAGATGTAACCCGAACCGTCGATGAGATAGAGATGTTGCTGTTCTGACATGCTTTGGGTCTAGCAGGTCCGGCCCCTAACTCAATTGCCGTGATAAGCGGCCACGCTCGATGATATGCCCTGCATGAACGCTTGGCGCTCCGGGATGGGTCGGCGGGTGTCCGCGATCTGGACGACCACGGCATAAGTGGTGCCGTCCGGCGCAGTCATGATCGAGATGTCGTTATAGCCTGCTGTGCGGCCCTTAAGGTCTTGGCCCGTGCCGGTTTTGTGCGCAAAGCCCCAGCCCGGAGGGACTCCTGCGTGCAGCCGCAGCTTGCCGGTTTCCGATGCCGCCATCAGGCTGAGCAACCGCGCGGTCGAATCGAGCGACAATAGTTCACCGCGCTTGAGCTTGATCAGCCCGCGCGCAATTCCGTTGGGTGTGGCCCCGTCCACTGGGTCTGCGGCGTAACGTTCAAATGCCGCCAGCCGCGCGTCGGGCGTCAGTTGGGCGCGTGCCGCCTGGAACCTACGGGCTTCGGTATATTCGGGACGCCACGTCAGGCCCGCTGTCCCGGCTTGGAGATATTTCTCGCCGGGGCCAAATTTGATTCCCGTCAGCCCCTTGGACGCCAGAAAAGCGCGGACGGCATCCGGGCCGCCCACTTTGCGGAGCAGGTAATCATTGCAGGTGTTGTCACTCTGCGTCATCGCCCGTTCGAGAAGTTCGGACAGGGTCGTGGTATAGCCGCCGTCCCCGATATCCTCGGCGATTGGCTGGTGAAAGAGCGTCAGATCGGATTTGGTGAGCGTCACCGTGTCGGAAAGTTTGAAGCGCCCCGCGTCTACCGCCGAGAGGAAGGTGAGCGCCACCCACAGCTTGGACACGCTCTGCTGCGGCATCGGCTCATCGCCGCGCTGGGATACCGTCCAGCTATTATCCAGCGGCATGATGGAAATACCGGCGCGCCCGTCAAAACCCACCCAGAGCGACCGGATCGCCTGCGTGAGGCCAGCCGTGTTCATGCCGGTGGAGCGCCGCCCTGGCGGACGGGTCGTGGGTGGTGGTGGCATTTGGTGCCGGGGTGCAGGAATAAACACCGGCGGACGGCGCTGGGGTTCAGGCGCAGCAACGCACGCGGTGACCAGCGCCATCGCGGCGAGCACGACAAAATTCTTGAACAAAAACATCCAGCTTGCCCTAGCGCTGTAAGCCGTCCCGCCTATCCCGCGCGCGGTGAACGATTCTGTTTTGGCGACGGGCTGAGCCAACGCGCATGATTCTGGCGTAAATGTACTCACTGCCGTCATCCCGGCGAAGGCCGGGACCCATTCGTGGCGCTGTTGCAAACAATTCTCATAGCTTTGACATAGAATTGCGAATGGATCCCGGCCTTCGCCGGGATGACGGGTGGTGTTTCTTTGCTTGAAATCACACGGCTTCTTGATGCAGCTCGCAAAATCGGCCATCACGCGCGGCATGAAGCCTGTTATCTTTGGTCTTTCCGGTCTGACCCTCACCCCGCAAGAATCTGCGTTTTTTAAGGATGTGGAACCTGCGGGATATATCCTGTTCAAACGCAATACGCAGACGCGCGATCAGGTGCGTGCGCTCACTGATGCGATCCGCACTCTTCATGGGCGGGACGATGTGCCGATTCTGATTGATCAGGAGGGCGGCCGAGTCCAGCGGATGGGGCCACCCGAATGGGCCGCATTCCCGCCAAGCGGTGTCTTTGATGCGCTCTATGACAAAGCGCCCATGTCTGCGATTGAGGCGGCGCGGAGCAATGCAGAGGCCATCGGCCTGATGCTTTCTGAAGTTGGCGTCAACGTCGATTGCCTGCCGCTACTCGATGTCCGCCAGCCCGAAACCCACCCTGCAATTGGGGACCGGGCGTTCAGTCATGATCCGATGCGGGTGGCGGCTTTGGGCAAAGCCGTGATCGACGGGCTGCGCGCGGGCGGCGTGGTTGGCATCGTCAAGCATATGCCGGGCCAAGGTCGCGCCGTGGTCGATAGTCATCACGATCTGCCGGTTGTAACCGCCGATGACGCGGCCCTTGCGGTTGATCTCGCGCCGTTCGCCAGCCTCAACTGGGCACCAATGGGGATGACCGGGCACATCATCTTCGAGGCATGGGACAAGCAACGCTGCGTCACCCTCTCGCCAACGATCATCGCCGATATCATCCGGGGGCGGATCGGCTTTGACGGGCTGTTGATGAGCGATGATCTCGACATGAAGGCGCTGAAGGGGGATGTCAGTGACCGGGCGGCAGGTGCCGTCGCGGCGGGCTGCGATCTTGCGCTCAACTGCTGGGGCCGGATGGAGGAGATGGTTGCGATTGCCGATGCGCTGCCGGAGATCACGCCCAAAGCCCGGGAACGGCTTGCCGCCGCGATGGCAACCCTCAAAACTGTTCCGGATCAGGCCAGATTTGCAGAGCTGATTGCCAAGCGCGATGCCTTGCTGGCATATGCCGCCTGATGGCCGACCAGATCCTCATCGACGAATTTGAAGCGGCGCCAGTTGAGGCGGACCCCGATCAGCTGACACTCGAACTTGGTAGTTGGGAAGGCCCGCTCGATCTGTTGTTGGCGCTTGCCCGCAACCAGAAGGTTGATCTCCGTGCGATTTCGATCTTAGAATTGGTGGAACAATATCTCCACTTTATCAACAACGCCAAGGCGCTGAAGCTTGAGATAGCCGCGGACTATCTGGTGATGGCGGCGTGGCTCGCTTATCTCAAATCTTGCCTGTTGCTGCCGCGCGAACCCCATGTCGAACCCAGCCCGGAAGAATTGGCACTCCGTCTTCAACTACGGCTCGAACGCCTGAACGCGATGCGCGAATCAGGCGCGCGGTTGATGGGGCGGGACCGGCTGGGGCGCGATGTGTTTGCGCGCGGCGCTCCTGAAGGCCTCCGCGTGATCCGCAAGGCGCGGTGGGACGCAGAGATTTTCGATCTCATTCAGGCTTACGGCCATATCAACGCCCGCTCTCAACCGGTGATGCATGTTGTCCACAAACGCCATGTGATGACGCTTGAGGAAGCCATTGCCCGGGTTTCGCGGCTGGTGGGCAGCTTCATTGGCTGGACCCAGATCGAGCGTTTTCTGCCCGAAACCGACGATCCGGTTTTCCGTCGGTCCAGTTTGGCATCAAGCTTTGTCGCCACGCTCGAACTGGCGCGGTTGGGCAAGGTCAGCCTCCAGCAGGATGAAGCCTTCTCCCCCCTGATGGTGCGCGCGGCATGATCGATCCGGCGGACGATCTAACCCGCGCGGTCGAAGCGACCCTGTTCGCCGCAGAAGCCCCTCAGAGCGTGTTAGAAATCGCTGCCTATGTGGGGGACGACGCGGACGTTAGAGGCGCTCTAAGGGCACTTCAGGAGCGCTACGAGGCACGTGGGATCAACCTTGTCGAACGCGGTGGGCGCTGGCAATTCCAAACCGCGCCCGACCTCGCCCATATCCTGCGCCGCGAACGGGAGGAAACCCGCAAGCTCTCCCGCGCGGGAATCGAGACGTTGGCGATCATCGCCTATCACGAACCCGTCAGTCGCGCCGAGATCGAAGCGATTCGCGGGGTGCAAATTTCAAAGGGCACGCTCGACGTGCTGATGGAGGCAGGTTGGGTCCGTCCCGCAGGTCGGCGGGAGGTGCCTGGTCGTCCTCTTACCTATGCGACGACGCCGGGCTTCCTCGCGCACTTCGGCCTAGAAAACCGCCGCGATCTGCCCGGAATTGATGATCTGCGCGCCGCCGGTTTACTCGATCCGGTCGATCTTGCGTTTGAATCGCTCGAAATGCAGGCCAATGATGCAGATCAACTGGAAACTGTGGACGAGAGCGACTAGATAGGCCTCTACAAGGAGATTGATCATGGGCCTGAGCCTTCCACATATTCTGCTTCTCGCGCTGGTGGTGCTGTTGCTGTTCGGCGGCGGCCGCGTTTCGGGGCTGATGGGTGACGTTGCCAAGGGCATCAAGAGTTTCAAAAAAGGCATGGCTGACGATGATGACGCGCTCAAGCCGGCGACCCGCATTGAGGCGCAAGCCCCGCCTGTCG
>JBJOLA010000247.1:0-10905 GCA_046045815.1 Pseudomonadota bacterium | reverse complement strand
CCGTGATCGCGGCCCATCTGGATCATTTCGGGCGGCGGCTTGCCGAGCGCGTTGACGATCATCTTGATCGGATGGTTGAACGCCACGCGGAGAAGTTCCATCGCTTCTTCGGGCCAGAATGGCGGCGGTGCATCATCACTCCGCCGCGCCGTGGTGCCTGCGGGTTCAATCCCGTGGCGCGCGAGTAGGCCGTCGACAAAGTCTTTATGCGTTTGCGGGATACGCTTGGCGAGATCGCCCGATGTAATCCCCTTCTCATTCCCGACAGAGAGATTTTCCGGGATCAACACGTCGATACCGTAAGGCTTCCCGTCCACATGTGCGTCTATCCATTGCAATTCTACTTCAAGCTGTTCGGGGTTGAAGGCGGTCGCGCCCAGCACGCCAAAGCCGCCTGCCTTGCTGACCGCCGCCACAACGTCACGGCAATGGCTGAAGGCGAACAGCGGAAATTCGATGCCGAGTTCGGCGCACAATTGGGATGTCATCCTTGTCTCTCCTTGGTTCCCGTGTATCACCTGATCGGCAGATTGAAACGCCTTTGGGAAACCGCATGAGCAAAACCACTGTTATATTCCTCTCGCTGATTGCTGGCTTGGTGCTCGGCATGTTCGTGGGAGAGGGTGGATTGACGACCAGTGCAGACGTCATCGGCGCGCTGTGGCTCAACGGCTTGCGGATGACGGTGGTGCCGCTGGTCGTGGCTTTGCTCATCACCGGGATCGCGCAGACGGCGCAGGCTGCGCGCGCGGGTCGGCTGGCGGGCCGGGCGGTGCTGACGATGCTGGTGCTCCTCTGGGTTTCGTCGATCCTTGCGGCGGTGTTGATGCCGGTGCTGCTTGCCGCATTTCCGATGCCCGCCGGATCAGCAGCGGCGCTGAGGGAGGCACTGGCCACCGCAACCAAGCCCGCTGCCGTCCCGCCGCTTGGTGATTTTCTTCGCGCGCTGATCCCGACCAACCCGATTGCTGCTGCGGCGAATGATGCGATCCTGCCACTGATCATCTTTACCTGCGCCTTTGCCTTCGCAACAACCCGTTTGCCCGCTGACAAGCGCGCGCCGATCACCGGCCTTTTTGCCGGGATTGCCGACGCGATGGTAATCATCATCAATTGGGTGCTGGCACTAGCGCCAATTGGGGTGTTCGCTTTGGCCTTTGTCGTGGGTGCCAAAGCGGGCGCGGCGGCGTTCGGCGCATTGGCGCATTATGTTTTCATCTTGTCGGCCATCGGGGTGGTCGTCTGGCTCGCATCTTTCGTTGTTGCCGTCGTTGGCGCTCGCAAAGGTCTGATCGACTTTTTCAAAGCGAGCATCCCGGCACAAGCAGTTGCAATATCGACGCAATCCTCGCTCGCCTCGCTGCCAGCGATGTTGAAAGGGGTGCGCCTGCTCGGGGTGGATGAAGCGCATGCGGATGTCGTCTTGCCGCTGGCCGTCGCGATCTTCCGGGTCACGGGCCCCGCGATGAACCTCGGCGTCGCGCTTTACATCGCGCATTGGTTTGGCACGCCGCTTGGCCCGCTACAGATCGCCGCTGGAATCGCGGCAGGGGCAACGACGACATTGGGCGCAGTGAGTCTGCCCGGCTCGGTCAGTTTCATTAGCTCGATAGCACCCATTTGTATCGCGATGGGGGTGCCGGTGGAGCCTCTCGGCCTCCTGATTGCGGTAGAGACTTTCCCTGATATCTTCCGCACCTTGGGCAATGTAACAATGGATATGGCGGTCACCGCAACGGTCTCTCGCCATCATGAAGCGTAAGGTGATCCTCTGGATGTTATTGACCGCGATGTTCATATTCTGGGCGTTCAGCGATCAGCTATTCCCGCCCGAAGTCATTCGCGCCGATACGGTAATGATCAAGGACGGAGACACGCTGGTACTCGATCACCAAACGTTTCGGCTTTACGGTATGGATGCGCCCGAATATCACCAAAGCTGCAAGGACGCCCACGGTCTCGATTGGCCGTGCGGGAAAGCGGCGCGGCTGCAATTGGCAACATTCGTGGCATCGGGCAGCATTGCTTGCACGCCTCGGGCTCAGGACATTTATGGCCGCAAGGTCGCCAAATGTTCGAGCGCCACGGTGCCCGATCTCGCCGAAGCGATGGTGCAAGCCGGTTTAGCGATCAGTCCCGCAGAACGGGGCTCAGCGGTCTACGCTGATGCCGAGGGAGATGCTCGCGCGAGCCACCGTGGCATCTGGCAGGGAGCCTTCGACGTGCCGTCCGTATGGCGCGCGGCACATCCCCGGGTCGGCGGGGTGCCCGATTCAGTCCGTCCCTAAACGCGTCCTAGTGCGAGAGCTTCCACAACAACTGCGCCGCGACATAAAGAATGAGCAGTGCGGTCGCCCGGCGGATGAGCGTTTGTGACAGAAGCTTGAGGCTCGCGAAACTGCCGATCTGCCCGCCCACAAATACCGCGACGGCAAGCGGCCAATAGTGAGTAATCACCAGGCTGCCACCGGTCACGCCAAGCTTCATCAGCTGGCCAATCAAGCCTGATACGCTGTTGACCCAGATAAAGAGGCATGACGCAGCGGCAATGGTCCGTGGGCTGCCCCACCGCGTCAGGTGCAGGATCGGCGCAAGAAAGATGCCGCCGCCAATCCCAACAAGCCCTGCAAGATAGCCAGAGGCGGCACCCGCAAAAAGATCGAAGGCATTGGCGTTGTTGCGGATTGGATCATTGTCCGTCCGCCGATCCCGTTGCGCCAGCAGTAGCAACCCCGCCACCAGCAGGCTAATCGCAAGCACCAATGTGAAAGTCGATTGTTTGATCGGTGTGAGCCCGCCCAACCACGCCAGCGGCGCTGACAAAGCGATGAGCGGGATCATCCGGTTCCATCTGATCGCGCCCGCCCGAATGAACCGGATCGCGCCGCCTGTCACGACAATGATATTGCAGATCAGCGAGATCGCGGGGAGCGATTGGAAATCGGTGCCCGCCAGCGTCAATAATGCTGTGTAGGTTGATCCGCCGCCAAATCCAACGCTCGCATACAGGGCAGCTGTCACCAGAAAGGCGAAGACCAGCCCTCCCATTTATAGCGCCCCGTGGCAGTGTTTATATTTGCTCCCAGAGCCGCACGGGCAGGGTGCGTTGCGGCTGACCTTGCCTTCCCAGCTCGAAGGTTCATCGCCGATATCGTCATCCGTATCCGGCTGAACAAACTGCATCGGGGGCAACCGGGTGGTGACCAGTCCCATGCCGCCAAAATCCCTGTCACCACTATTATCTTCACCCGTCACCGGATCGATATGGGTTGTAAAGATGTCAGGCATTTCGGGCAGTTCAGTTGGCATCATCTGGAGCTGAGCGAACGCCAGCACCTTCGTCACATCTTCGCGGATGGCGGAGAGCATGCGTTCAAACATTGCAAAAGCTTCACGCTTATATTCGTTGATCGGGGTCTTTTGCGCATAGGCGCGGAGATGGATCACCTGCTTGAGCGCATCCAGCGTGGAGAGATGTTCTTTCCAGTGATGATCAAGCGATTGGAGGAGGACGCTCTTTTCGATCTGGCCCCAAGTGCCTTCTTCAAGACCCTCTTTCTTTTCATCTATCGCCGCGTCAGCAGCACTCCGGATCCGGTCCTCGATGATTTCGGGCTCAATCCCCTCTTCATGCGCCCATTCCTGGATCGGCAATTCGAGCGACAACACATCACGGGCGCGGGCGTTTAGCCCCTCAATATCCCACTGTTCAGGGTAAGTGTTGGGCGGACACGCCTCACCCACAATCCCGTTGACCGTCTCGGCCCGCATATCGATCACGACATCATCCACGGCTTCCGCATCCATGATATCAGCGCGCTGTTCGTAAATCACCTTGCGCTGATCGTTCATCACATCATCATATTCGACGACCTGTTTGCGGATATCGTAATTGCGCGCTTCAACCTTTTTCTGCGCGGTCTCAATTGCCTTGGACAGCCATTTGGAACCGATTGCTTCTCCGTCGTCGAGATTGTTGCGCATCATCTTTGAGAACATTGTGTCCGGCCCGAAGATACGCAGCAGATCATCATCAAGGCTCAGATAGAATTTCGACAACCCTGGATCGCCCTGACGCCCCGAACGACCGCGCAACTGGTTATCAATCCGGCGGCTTTCATGCCGTTCGGTCGCGAGCACATAGAGGCCACCGGCGGCCAGCACTTGAGCCTTTTCAGCCGCGATTTCTGCACGCATGCGCTCCATCGCTTGCTCGCGTTCGGCGCCTTCGGGCAAGTCTTTCAGTTCGTCTTCCACGCGGAAATCAAAGTTACCGCCGAGCTGAATATCCGTGCCGCGTCCCGCCATGTTGGTCGCGATGGTGACCACGCCAAGGCGGCCTGCCTGCGCCACAATATGCGCTTCGCGCTCGTGGAAGCGCGCGTTGAGCACTTCATGCACGACGCCTGCCTTCTCCAGATATTCGGACAGCAATTCTGACTTTTCAATTGACACGGTGCCCACCAGGATCGGCTGGCCTTTGTCCGATTTTTCCTTGATGGATTTGGCGATCGCTCCGAATTTGTCCGCCGTATTCTTGTAGAATTCATCCTCATCGTCGATCCGCTGGACGGGAACGTTGGTCGGGATCGTCACGACATTCATCTTGTAGATGTCAAAAAATTCAGCCGCCTCGGTTGCCGCTGTCCCGGTCATCCCCGACAGCTTTGGATACATCCGGAAATAATTCTGGAAAGTGATAGACGCGAGTGTCTGGTTCTCAGGCTCAACCTGAACGCCCTCTTTGGCCTCCACAGCTTGATGCAAACCATCAGACCAGCGCCTGCCGTCCATCTTGCGCCCGGTGAATTCATCGATGATCACGATCTTGTCGTCGTCTACGATATAGTCGGTATCGCGCTTGAAAATCACATTGGCGCGCATCGCCTGATTGAGGTGGTGGACGACCTGCGTATTCTCGAAATCATACAGGTTGGCGCCTTCCAGCAGGCCAGCGGATTCGAGTAAGCGCTCAACCTTTTCGGTGCCGTCCTCGGTCAGGATAACCGAGCGTTGCTTTTCATCAAACTCATAATCAATCGGCACCAGATTGGTGACGATGGCGTCCACCTGCTTATACAGTTCGGATTTGTCATCGGTCGGGCCGGAGATGATTAGCGGCGTCCGTGCCTCGTCGATCAGGATCGAATCCACTTCATCAACAATCGCGAAGCTGAACGGCCGCTGGAACATTTGCCCGCGATCATATTTCATATTGTCACGCAGATAATCAAAGCCGAATTCGTTGTTCGTGCCGTAGCTGATATCTGCATTGTAGGCCGCGCGCTTAGCATCATCGGAGAGGTCTGCGACGACAACACCCACAGTCAGGCCAAGGAATTTGTAGACTTGACCCATCCATTCCGCATCGCGGCTGGCGAGATAATCATTGACGGTGATCACGTGCACACCCAGCCCCGGCAGCGCGTTCAGATAACAAGCAAGCGTGGCGACCAGGGTCTTGCCTTCGCCCGTCCGCATCTCGGCAATTTCACCGCGGTGGAGGACGATGCCGCCGATCATCTGCACATCATAATGACGCTGGCCCAGCACGCGCTTGGCGGCCTCGCGCACGGTGGCAAAGGCTTCGGGAAGCAGTTCGTCCAACTCCGCCCCGCCTGCTAGCCGCTCCCGGAAAATCACCGTCTGATGGGCAAGCTCCGCATCCGTCAGCGCCGAAATAGTAGGCTCAAAGCCGTTGATCCGGTCAACGGTTTTCTGGAGTGACTTGACGTAACGATCGTTTGACGATCCGAATATGGCTTTGGCGATGCCACCGAGCATGAAAAAAACTTCCTGAAAACGCCGCAAATCACGGTCATTACTATACGGCCCGCGATGTAGGGATGGGGGGGGCGATAGTCAATGAACGTGCTGAATTGGGACGATTACGGTTACCAAAGACTCGTAACAGGAAGTAGGTGCTAGACGCCGATCTAAAGCAAAGGGCCTTTGCAGGAGCGCTGCCGCCGATTATGTACGGGGCATGACCATCTCCCCCCTTGCCCAAGCCTTTCCTGCCATGCCCGCCATCCCGGGCGTCACGCCGCGCATTGCCCGTGCGCAGTATAAGAATTGGGATCGCTGCGATCTCACCTTCATCACGCTTGACGAGGGCGCCAGCGTGGCGGGTGTGCTCACCAAAAGCGCCTGCACATCGTCCGAAGTGGATTGGTGCCGGGAAAATCTTCCCCAGGGCAAAGCGCGTGGGCTCGTCGTCAGCGCTGGTAATGCCAATGCGTTCACGGGGTACCGGGGCCGCGCTGCCGTAGAAGCCGTCACCGCCCGTGCCGCCGCTCATCTTGGTTGCGATGTCTCGCAAATCTTTGTTGCGTCTACCGGCGTGATTGGCGTGCCGTTGCCCATCGACAAGGCCGAAGCCGGGCTCGACGCCGCCTTCATCACCAGCCCGTGCAGCTGGGAAGAAGCCGCCGCCACGATCATGACGACCGACACATTCGCCAAGGGTGCCGTTGCCACCGCCGTGATTGGTGACAAGACGGTAACCCTTACCGGGATCATCAAAGGCAGCGGCATGATCGCGCCGGATATGGCGACGATGCTGGGTTTCATCTTCACCGATGCCGCCGTCGCGCCAGCATTCCTGCAACAAATGCTGTCCGCCGCAAACCGCTCCACCTTCTCCTGCATCACCGTCGATAGCGACACATCGACCAGCGACACCGTCCTCGCCTTCGCCACCGGCAAGGCCGCAAACGCGCCCCTCACCAGCTTCGACAGCCCCGGTGCCGATGCGTTTCAGGCTGCCCTCAACGACGTCTGCCAACAGCTTGCCCACCTCGTCGTGCGGGACGGCGAAGGCGCGACCAAATTCATCACCGTCGCCGTGACGGGTGCCATCTCAGACACCAGCGCCCACCGCATCGCGATGAGCATCGCCAATTCCCCGCTCGTGAAAACTGCGATTGCGGGCGGTGACGCCAACTGGGGCCGGGTCGTCATGGCCGTCGGCAAGGCTGGTGAACCCGCCGACCGGGACAAGCTTTCGATCAGCTTCGGCCCCACGTTGGTCGCCAAAGACGGCCTCGTCGTCCCCGATTATGACGAAACCCCGGTCGCCGCCCACGTCGCCAGCCCCACCGTCGATATCGGCGCGGACCTCGGCCTCGGCACCGGCCGCGCCACCGTCTGGACATGTGACCTGACCCACGGGTACATCTCTATCAACGCCGACTATCGGAGCTAGAACATGACCGACATCATCCTCCACCATTATGACATCTCACCCTTCAGTGAACTTATCCGCCTTGCTTTTGGGCTGAAGCGACTGGCCTGGAAATCGGTGCAGATCCCGATGATGATGCCCAAGCCTGATCTGGTTGAACTGACCGGCGGCTATGGCCGCACGCCCGTGCTCCAGATTGGGGCTGACATCTACTGCGATACCGCGGCAATCCTTGATGCCGTTGAAGCTTATCATCCCGCCCCGTCGCTTTATCCAGCCCCGCTCGGAGCAACACAGCGGATCGTCGCGCATTGGGCTGGCGCGGCACAATTTGGTGCTCATGTCGGGGCCGCCTTCCGCAATGCTCCCGCCGAAGCCCTGCCGCCCGGCTTTGCCGAAGACCGCAAGAAGCGCTTTGTCGGCTTTGATTTTGACGCGATGCCGATTTATGCGCCGCATCTCGAAACGCAGGTGCTGGCTTCGGCGCATTGGCTTGATTTGATCCTCGCCGACGGTCGGCACTTTATGGGTGGCGATGCACCGGGCCACGCTGATCTCGCGCTCTATTCCAATCTCTGGTTTCTCAAGGTCATGCCCTTCGCGGCTGATTTTGCCGCACAAGCGCTCGGTGCGCCCGCTGTTTCCAATTGGTATGAACGGATCACCGCGATCGGGCACGGAACGCCACAAGAAGCGAGCGCCGAAGACGCCATCTCAGCGGCAAAACTGGCAGCGCCCGCGCCTGTTGGGGGCAGCATCCACGGCTTTTCCCAAGGCCAACAGGTTGTCGTCCGCACGGAGCAATCGGGCGATGATCCTGTCGCAGGCGCGCTCCTGCGGTGTGACGGATCAGGCATCACCGTGCGCCGCACCAGCGACCGCGCGGGCGAGGTCAATGTCCATTTCCCCAGGCTCGGGCAGATTGTTTCGCCTGCCTGATGCACCCCTTTTCCGCGCCTGTTGAAGCACTCATCCGGGACGTTGCGGCAACCATCATCTTGCCGCGCTTCCGTAACCTTGCCGCGTCCGAAATCATTGAGAAATCGCCCGGCGATCTCGTGACGATTGCCGACCGGGAGAGTGAGGCGCGGCTGCACGACGGACTCTCCGTCCTCCTTCCCGAAGCGTGCATCATCGGGGAGGAGGCCTGCGCCGCCGATCCCAAAGTGATGGACGGGATCAACGAAGGCCTGGTCTGGCTGATCGATCCCATCGACGGGACCAGTAACTTTGCAGAAGGCATTTCTCCTTTCGGGGTGATGATCGCATTGCTGGAGGAGGGTGATCGGATCGCGGCGTGGATGTTTGATCCTGTACTGGGGCGGATGTGCCATGCGGCGGCAGGTGCCGGAGCATTCGTCGACGGCGAACGGGTTTATGCTCGGGAATGCGGGGCTGATCTACCCATCGCCGCACTCGCGATGCACTTTCTCTCGCCCGAACGCCGCGCCGAACTTGAAGCGCGGTCGGCGGGAAAACTCTCCGTCGTCCCAATCCCGCGCTGTGCCGCCGAGCAATATCCCCGACTGGCGCTGGGTCAAAATGATATCTCCTTGTTTGAACGGTCGCTCCCCTGGGATCATGCGCCGGGTGCGCTTTTCCTTGAGGAAGCGGGCGGCATCATTCGCCGCACGGATGGAAGCCCTTACCGCGTGGGGGATGGAGGCAAAGGCCTGCTAGGCGCGTCCTCACGGCGGATGTGGGACACGGCGGCAGAGATATTATTGAAGTGAAGCGTTGGTTCGAATCGCAACTTTTGATCCTCACAAAATATGCCAAAACAGCGTGACGCTGTCAACACAATTTTTCCAAATAGGAAAATATTATGGGGGCTAAACGCGTAAGTATTTGAAATACCAGACTTCATGCCCCAGCCGTCGCGCTTTGCGCTCGTAGCGGGTTTCCGGCCAGTCATCAGGGCGGGTGAGGAAATCTCGTGCGTCCGTAATCTGCCATTCAAAGTCACGCCGCCGGTCCATCTGCATCATCGCCCAGCGCACGTAAATCGGATGATCGGTGCCGAAGCGGAACTCTCCGCCTGGTTTTAGCTTCGCCGCAATCCGGTCCAGCGGGCCGGGGTTCATGAACCGCCGCTTGGCGTGTCGCGCTTTGGGCCACGGGTCAGGATGGAGCAAATAAACCCGCTCCAGCGAGGCATCGGGCAACCGCGCCAGTACGTCGAGCGCATCGCCCATGTGGAGCCGAACATTGTCCAGCCCACCATTCTGCACATGCCCCAGCGCGCCGACGACACCGTTCAAAAAGGGTTCGCAACCGATGAAGCCTGTGCTGGGTCGCATCGCTGCTTGCCCCGCCAAATGCTCGCCTGCGCCAAAGCCAATTTCAACCTCCAGGGGGCGATCATCACCGAACAGCGCCCGCGCGTCCAGCGGTCCTTCGGGCACAGAAATCCGGGGCAAAAGGTCCTCAACGAGTGCCGCCTGTCCCTCGCGCAGCTTGTGCCCGGCCCGCCGCCCGTAGAGGCGGTTAATCGTGGTGGGATCACTCATCTAATGATCGCCGTCCTTGCTCGGTCGGCCAATCGCGCCACTGCTGCGGCATGAATGCCGTGGCTCGTCGCCAGCACCCCGAACGCCTCTCCCTTGGTCGAATTATAGCGCAAAGTGCCGCCCAGCGCATCGGTCACCCGCGCGCCTGCTTCCTCGGCGATCAGTGCCGCGGCGGCGATATCCCATTCATGGCCCCAGCGGATCGTGGCGAGCAAATCAGCCTCATCCGCGCCGACCATCGCCATGCGGAGCGCGATGCTGTTGGGCCGATCAACGCAGGTCAGATCGGAATCAACCTTGGCCAGAACCTCCGCCGGAACCCGCGCGCCGACAAGTTCCATGCGCGTGCTGGCAGAAATCGCCAATCCGTTTCGGGTTGCGCCTTCGCCCGCTGCCGCGCGCCAGTGTTCGCCGCGCGCCGGCGCATCAAGCACGCCGATCATCGGCCGCCCGCCTTCAACCAGCGCAATCGAGACGGACCATCCCGGTCGCCCCCGAATGAAGTCACGCGTTCCGTCGATCGGATCAACAACCCAGACCCGAGGCAGCAGAAGTCTTTCAGCATTGTCGGCGGTTTCTTCCGACAGCCAACCCGCATGGGGATCAATCTCGCGCAGCCGCTTGCGCAATAGCATATTGACCGCCAGATCGACTTCGCTCACCGGATCTCCGGGCGATTTCTCCCACTGTTCGAAATCGCCGCGCCAATGGTTCATCGCTAGCGACCCGGCTTCGCGCGCCAAAGCGCTGACGGCATCAAGGAGCGTCTCAGTCACCGGCCAGCATCATTCCGTCCACGCGCAGGGTTGGCGCATTGGTGGCATAGCGGAATTCAAGATCATTGGCTGGAGTCAGCGCAGCGAACATATCTTTAAGATTGCCCGCAATTGTAATTTCGGCCACCGGCTCGGCCAGCACACCGTCGCGGATGACGAAACCCGATGCGCCCCGGCTATAGTCACCGGTGAGGCCGTTCACGCCCATCCCGATCAGATCATTCACATAAATCCCCAGCTTGATGTCCGACATCAGCGCGGCGGGAGACACAGTACCCGCCGCCATATGCAAATTGCTTACAGTCGCGCCGCCCCGGGTGCCGTGCCCCGTCGGCGGGAGGCCGAGTTGTCTGCCGGAGGTACTGTCCACGAGCCAAGTCGTCAGGACGCCTGCATCGATGATCCGGGTGAGAGCCGTCTCCAGCCCTTCCCC